>NZ_JBNGOP010000014.1:0-142378 GCF_050589625.1 Maribacter sp. 2-571
AAAAGTCTTCAACAGGCCTTTAAATCACTTCCCGAAGCATCGGGATCGCTTCAATCCAAAAAGTCTAAATGAGTTCATTGCTAAAACAGGCCTAGCAAATCCGTTATCATAAAAAAAGGAGCTTTCCATATGGAAAAGCTCCTTGACTATTTAGGTTGATGATAGTTCTTAGTTGTTGATCAAACGGAATTCCGTTCTTCTATTGACCGCGTGCTCCCTTTCCGTACAGGAAACACCTTCTTTACATCTGTTCTTGATTTTACTTTCTCCATAACCATTTGCTACTAAAAGACTCGCATTGATTCCCTTGCTGATCAAATAATCGGCAACGGCCTTTGCTCTTCTTTCGGAAAGACTTTGGTTGGAACTGGCCCCTCCTCTAACATCGGTATGCGATGCGATCTCTAACTTTACACCAGGGTTTTGTGCCAAAACGGGCATCAAACGCGAATCAATAATGTTACGGGCTTGGGAAGTCAACGTAGCGCTTCCCAAATTCCAATTGATCGGTAATGCCTGATACTCTACCAAAGAGCACTCGACTTCCTTCCAAGTGGTCAATCCGCCCTTTTCCTTTAATACTTCCTTGGTAACCGTTTCGGTTACGGCAGGTACCGTTTCTTCGGTAGTATAGGCATCATTGTCCAAAACTGTTTTGGTAATTTCCTTGTACTGGGCAGGAATGATTTCCTCGACAACTCGGGCCGGTTCCAACAACACCTGCTTTGTGTAAGAAGCGTTTTTAGACCCTATCGGGGTTTTAGAAGTACTGGCATCACTGGCCAGAGTAGTTGTTTCCACGGTAGTAAACTCCGCAGGATACCCTTTATAACACCAATACCGACAATCATTAGGGTTTCCAGAGGCACAATCTGGAGCAGGTGCGCCCAATTCCCATTGGGCATAGGCGGGTTTAATTTCAATCGTTTCGGAACTGGTTCCGAAAGAAGCGGGAGTAATCGAAAGGGTATTACCGCCTTCTTTAGACACGTAACTCACCGTTTCGGTGCCCCACTTTTCAGGTACTACGGTCAATTTTTTACCTTCTGGCTTTATCATGACCCTTTCCGTTACCGTTTTAAAAGTAGCGGGTACTTTTTTGAGCACCTTGTAAGCCGGTTTTACTGTAATGGTTACCGTTTCGTTAACGTACACATCAGGTGTCGTACAACGTACGTAACATTTACCGGGTTGGGGGTTTGCGGGCAAATCCTGAGCCATACTAACTGCCGCCGTCATCAGCGCGCAGCACAAAAGTACTTTTTTCATCATTGTAAAAATGTTTAGTTAATGTTTATAGTAATGTATCGGCAAGATACTATTTCTTAACATAATTAACATATTTTTAGAACATAATTGCTATCAAATGAAAGGTTTTTCTTTCAATCGGAGTTAAAAAGAACGAAATGTTATGGTATCTAGGAAAAAAAGAGCCCCTAATCCGCTTAAACCAAGCGATTAAAGCTTTTCGTTTATGGGAATCATCAACCTATGCTTTTTTTCATGCAATTTCGACTTAATGCGTTCCTATAACTTCCTGTTGGAATAGTATTGAAAGAATTATAACGTTGCTTTCTTCATAGAAAGTGAATACCTTTAAAGAAAAAGAATCCATTCTGCTATGATCGAGGTATTTAAAGATGACGAAAACCTGTTCAGGTTTCAACTGAAGACCGATGACGGCAATTCCATTTTCAAGAGTGTTTCCTTTGAAACCAAGGACGAAGCGGAACGAATGGTCTCCGTTTTGAAACCACTTATTCTACAAGCATCCGGCTTTGAGCGTAAAACCAACTATCAAGGCAAGTTTTTATTCAATTTAAAAGGGGCTACGGGACAATTGATCGGAAATAGCCCGCTTTATGATTCCGAAGCCGGTATGGAAAACGGTATTAAAAACCTAAAGACAAAAATTGATACACTCAATATTTAGGCTTTCTGCCATTTTAATTTTGAAAAGGTATTACAGAGAATTTAATACTGCCAGCACCTTCTCATGTTGCAGGTCCGAATAGTCCATATGGGTTACAAGCCGAAGCTTTCCATCCCCCATCGCTATCATAAGAATCTGTTTCTCCTTTAATTTTGAAATGAAGGTTTCGGCCGACATTTTAGTTTCGTCAAGTTCAAAGATCACAATATTGGTTTCGATCGGTTCCACTTTTTTAACGAAAGGCAGTGCGGCCAAAGTACTTCCTAACACAATAGCTTTTTCGTGGTCCTCTTCCAAACGTTCGATATGATGGTCCAAGGCATAGCTACCGGCCGCAGCCATAAAACCGCCCTGACGCATACCACCTCCTAACACTTTTCGGATCCGCAAGGCCTTCTTCATATGTTCTTCCGAACCTACTAAAACGGAACCTACGGGACAACCCAGTCCCTTACTGAGGCAAACACTGATGGTGTCGAACAAATTTCCAAAAGTTTCGGCAGATTCGTTCGTCTTTGCCATCGCGTTCCATAGTCGAGCACCGTCCAAATGATAGGCCAGGCCGTTCTCCGCACATACCGTTTTAATTTCTTCCAGAGCGTTTACCGACCAACAGGCACCGCCACCCTTGTTCGTAGTATTTTCTACACAGACCAAACTGGTCAACGGGCTATGGTAAAAGTCGGGTGGGTTGATCGCTTGTTTTACCTGTTCAGCGGTCATCATTCCCCGGTGCCCATCGATCAATTTGCACGATACACCGCTATTAAAACTGACCCCGCCCCCTTCATAATTATACACATGGGCATATTTATCACAAATAAGCTGGTCTCCCGGTCGGGTATGTAGCTTTATCGCGGTTTGGTTGGCCATAGTTCCCGATGGAAAATACAACGCGGCCTCCATACCGAACAGCTCGGCCACTTTCTGTTCCAAAGCATTTACCGAGGGATCCGTTTTAAACACATCGTCTCCCACCGGCGCGCGCATCATAGCGTCCAACATCCCTTGTGTTGGTTTAGTAACCGTATCACTGATTAAGTTTATTTCCAAATTACTGCACTTTAGTGGTTTATTTCGGTTGAGAATATCAAGAAATACCTGTCTTGGACATTACCCATGAAAACAGTCCATACCGATGGGAGATCCATCGGGTATCTTAGGAACTGCGAATACCTTAAACTTTTCTGGGTGTTTTTGAAAATTATCGATCCTTCTGACCACTTCTTTTTCAAAAACATCGGTAGAACGGGCATAATCGGTCTTAAGTTTTTGAAGCGTAGCGTGTGTAATAGCATTCACCTGGGGGTGTACACCTTTCTGAACGGCCAAATTCATCAAATGCTGTAATACCCTAAAGTTGATGTTTTGTTGTACGGTCGTCAAATAAGGGTCCTTGTGGCTTTTTCCAAATGTACTTTTTAGTAATTCGTTTTGCAGCGTTTCCAGACCCAATTGATTTGGGTCAAGCGCCTTTTGTTGGATCAACCGCGAGCTTCGTTCCGGATGTAATACAAAAACCAAGCTCATATCCGCCGCGGTCTCCGGAGCGGAAAGCGCATCAAAGGAAACCCCTGTTTTTCCCTTGAACGACTCCCGTGTTCTGGGATAGCCAAAGGCCCTGGGCGGAAACAGCTTCAGCTTTTCCTTAGGAATCGCAATGGTGGCCGCGTTCAATGTATTTAGAACGCCGGTCAACGCCTTTTTTTGAAGCGGGGCGGCCAAAACCGATACCACCTCCTGGCCATCGCCCTTTACCGCATAATTATATTCCAGACCACCGATACGCTTCGCCACGGCCTCCGTTTGATACCGATGGAAAAAATATAGGGGAACAAAAACGTCCTCCAATACGGTATTCGGTTCATTGTCCCGAATATTATCAATGGAGAAATTACCAATGGCCTTCTTCCGAACCGCTAACAACGCTTCCAACTCCGAAACAATGTCTATGCCATTATCCCATAAATGGGCAATCGCGTGGGCGCTTCCCATCGGCCGTGCATCTTGATCTGTAATATAGCGCAGTCCTTTATTTTGTGCGTCCTCCAAAATTTTGGACAACTCTTCCGATTCGTTTTTGGCAGTTCCAAAATCGGAGTAGCTATACGCTACGGCAACCTTGTCCCATGCACCGATTCCGACCGCATATGCATTTGAAAAGTCGATTTCGTCTCCCGAAATCGTGAATTGAGGATGTGGGTAATCCATTACGGATGCCCTATTGTTCGCACTGGCCGCATAATTGTGTGCGAAGCCTAAGGTATGTCCGATTTCGTGCGCCGATAGTTGTCTGATCCGAGACAGGGCCATCTCCAATAGTTTTTCATCATTATCGTCCCTTTCCCCAAAGGGCCTATTGGTTAAAGCTTGGGCTATCATAAAATCCTGACGGATCCGCAAACTCCCCAAACTTACGTGGCCTTTTATAATTTCTCCTGTCCGCGGATCGGTTATACTACTGCCATAGCTCCAGCCCCTTGTGGAACGGTGTACCCATTGTATTACGTTGTAGCGGACATCCAAGGGATCTGCATCGTCGGGAAGTATTTTTAGTTGAAAAGCATTTTCATATCCTAGGGCCTCAAAAGCTTGGTTCCACCATCTTCCGCCTTCCATCAATGCGGAACGTACCGGTTCGGGAGTACCATTATCGAGGTAATAAACAATGGGATCTACCGCTTCGCTCCTTTCGGCTTCCGGATTTTTCTTTTGTAACCGGTGTCTCGTAATAAAACGTTCTAATATGGGTTCTTGTACCGGGCTGGCGTAGTCATAATATGCAAAGGGGTAAGCACCGCTCCGAGGGTCAAAAGCGCGTTGTTCGTAACCGTCATCGGGCAACTTTATAAAAGAATGGTGCTGCGCAACCGTTACCAAACTTGGATTTGGGCTTACCGATTTAATAAAATCCCCTTGAGGTGTACCTTTGAACGTCAAAGTTACATCGAACTCAATATTGTTAGGGAATGCGACCGTCCTTTCCATGGCCAGCGCACTTTTATCCTTATCCAAGGTATATTTTCCCTGTGCCTTTTGCTTTAAACGTTGTGCCACCCCGTGTGCATCACGGATCAAAAAATCGGTAATGTCGATAACATACGACCCGTTCTTTTCCTCAATAATCTTAAAACTTCCCAAAATAGATTTGGCAAAGGCCTGTTTTACGGATGCTTGTTCCAGCGCATTATCGGTCAACGCCCGGTAGCTAAGGTTCGGCTGTACCAAAAACAGCTTTCCGCCCGCTTTTTCAAAAAACACAACCTGCTCATTACCAAGCTGTCCCCGGTCTAAACCGATATCATTACTTCCAATTCCACTACTCAGTGCATATACATATAAAAATTGCTTGTCCAACCGATCTACGGTCAAGAATATCTTATCCGAGGCACTATCATGATAAAAATCAAAATACCCCTCAAATTGCTGATATCCCTTCTTTTTTTCAGAAAACTGTCCGAAAATGGAACAACCACAAAAAAAGAGTACAATGGGAAGGACGTAACATTGCTTCATAGGAGTTGATTTAATCTATAATCACTGTGCTAAAATTATAGAAATTTGGTTGCACAACCATAGTTAAATCCTATTTTTGCCCACAAACAGAACACAATGATAACAACGGACCATTACAAAGGTCTTATTGATCGCCTTGGTGCGTTAAGGAGGTATCTTTGACATTGATGCCAAACTTATCGAAATAGAAAACGAGCAGGAAAAAACGCTCGCCCCTGACTTTTGGGACAATCCAAAAACGGCTCAGGAGCATATGCGTTTTATTCAATCCAAGAAAAAATGGGTCGATGATTATAATGCGGCCAAAACCCTGTTGTCCGATCTAGAAGTATTGTTGGAATTTTATCAGGAAGGCGAGGTTTCGGAAACCGAGGTCGTTCAACAGCATGATAAGTCCTTGGGACTGATCGAGCAAATGGAGTTCAAGAACATGCTGTCCGAAGAAGGGGACGAACTTACCGCAGTCTTACAGATTACCTCCGGGGCCGGAGGGACGGAAAGCTGTGATTGGGCCTCCATGCTGATGCGCATGTATATGATGTGGAGCGAAAAAAACGGGTATAAGGTCAAGGAACTCAACTACCAAGAAGGGGATGTCGCGGGCATCAAGACCGTTACCCTAGAAATTGATGGGGAGTATGCCTTTGGTTGGTTAAAGGGTGAGAACGGTGTACATCGATTGGTACGGATTTCCCCTTTTGACAGTAATGCAAAGCGGCACACTTCCTTCGCATCCATTTATGTATATCCTTTAGTAGATGATAGCATCGAAATCGAAGTGAATCCTGCGGATATCGAAATCACCACCGCGCGCTCAAGTGGTGCCGGTGGCCAAAATGTGAACAAGGTAGAGACCAAGGTACAACTGGTGCATAAACCCAGTGGTATTCAAATTTCCTGTTCGGACTCCCGATCCCAGCATGATAACAGGGCAACCGCCCTTAAAATGCTGAAATCACAGTTGTATGAAATTGAATTGCGCAAAAAAATGGAAGCCCGGGAAGAAATAGAATCTTCCAAAATGAAAATCGAATGGGGCTCCCAAATAAGAAACTACGTAATGCATCCGTACAAGCTGGTGAAGGATGTACGGACTGCCGAAGAAACCGGAAATGTAGACGCCGTAATGGACGGGGATATCGATCGCTTTTTAAAAGCCTATTTGATGATGACGGGACAGCAGGAGGAAGATGTGTAGGTAGTCGGTTAGTAGTTTGTTAGTATGTGGTAGTTAGTATCTAGTAGTTAGTGGCAATAATGAGTAATGAGCAGGAAATACCAATTACTCAATACTAAATACTCCGTACTCATTACTCCTAACTTCTCACCATATCAATAGTAAATAAAGTAAAAATGATTAAAATTTATCACAATCCGAGATGTCAGAAATCAAGGGAAGGCCTTGAATTATTGGAGAAATCGGGCAAAGCATTTGAGGTCATAAAATATTTGGAAGACATTCCCACCAAGGACGAACTGCGCTCGGTAATCGACTGTTTGGGTATCCGTCCTGAAAATTTGGTACGCAAAAACGAGGCGATTTGGAAAGAAAAATACCGGGGGAGATTGCTTTCCGACGAAGAAACGCTGGAAGCCATGATACAGTATCCCAAGCTTATCGAAAGACCAATTGTAATAAATGGTAATAGCGCGGTGATCGGTAGGCCGATAACGAATATCGAAAGTGTTTTAAACCAATAACAATCAACACTTTGGACATCAAAAACCTCTTAAAATCGGTTATTTGTGGTATCTTTAAAGCCGAAACGGTTTAACGTTTGCCTTTTATAAAATAGGTTTGTTCTAAATACTTTTACAAAATGAAAACGAAATATGTCGGACTGCTCCTTTTTCTCTGTCTATTTTCATTCGCAGCGGAACTGAGCGCACAATATGGATATGGTGGTGGCGCCTATGGTAGAAGAGGGCTCGGCGGTAGACAAGGAAGAAGTACCATTCCGCAGGCCCAATCGGCGCCCGAACCTCCGAAGCCAAAAACTGCAGAGGAAATCGTTGATGAGGCGATGCCCAATATAACGGAAGTGTTGGAACTCAACGACTTTGAAGTTGCCGTGCTTGGGGCGATTTTAAAAAAGTACACCCAAGAGCGTATTGAAATGCAGATTTTAAAACTAAGTCCGGAAAAAACACGTGAAGGTTACGAAAGTATAAGGAAACGGCAAGATGAAGAACTGAAGGCCGGTTTGCCTCCCGAAAAATACGAAGCCTTTGTAAAAATGCAAAGCGATGGTATTCAACAATCGAAAAGGGAAAAGAAGAAAGAAAAACGGAAAAACAAAAAGCAACAGTAGCTGTTTGATAGAAATACCGCTATGTTGAAAGTTCAACACTTAGGTATTTCTAATGGTATACGGATGTACCACTTATAGTTGACCTAAACTGTTTTTCAGTTCAAAATATGTTATACAAAAAAAGAGCCTTAAAGGCTCTTTTTTATTATGCGTTACGTGCAGCCGCTTTGGCCCTACGTTTTTCTTTATACATTTCGATAAGATTACCGAACAACCAATATGGTATTACAAAAGTCAATAAAAAAATCATCAGCCAAAAGCCTATAGTAAGAATGGTCAGAAAGGCTAAAAATCCAAGGTATTGGTCGAATTCGAACATGCTTCTTTATTTTACGAATACAAAGATACTTTGAAAAAGGGCACATTGACAAATCAAATTCAAAAAAAATGATGTATGTAATTTTTGGAACTCGCTAGGTGCTATTCATTTTCCAAACTACTACCTTTGTTAACCTAATTATATTGATATATGAGCTTTAGAACAGAAAAAGATACGATGGGCACCGTACAAGTGCCTTCCGACAAATATTGGGGGGCGCAGACCGAACGCTCTAGAATGAATTTCAAAATAGGTCCCGTTGGTTCCATGCCTTTGGAAGTGGTCTACGGCTTTGCCTACCTAAAAAAGGCAGCGGCCTATACCAATTGTGAACTTGGTGTATTGGCCGAGGAAAAACGAGATCTTATAGCGCAAGTGTGCGATGAGATTTTGGCGGGAAAACTAGACGACCAGTTTCCGCTTGTCGTTTGGCAGACCGGATCGGGAACGCAAAGTAACATGAACGTTAACGAGGTAATCGCGAACCGGGCACATGAAATTGCCGGAAAGGTTATCGGTGAAGGGGAAAAAACCATTCAACCCAATGATGATGTGAACAAGTCACAGTCGTCCAACGACACCTTTCCCACTGGAATGCACATTGCCGCATATAAAAAAATTATTGAAACGACCCTACCAGGCATCACCAAACTTCGCGATACCCTAGATCAAAAATCAAAAGAGTTCCAAAAAGTGGTAAAAATAGGACGTACCCATTTGATGGATGCCACACCGCTTACCCTTGGTCAAGAGTTTTCGGGATATGTTTCCCAATTGGACCATGGCCTAAAAGCGTTACAAAACACCCTGCCCCATTTGGCGGAACTTGCTTTAGGGGGAACGGCAGTGGGTACCGGATTGAACACTCCAAAGGGTTATGATGTGCTTGTAGCAAAATACATTGCCCAATTTACCGGTCTACCCTTCGAGACCGCGGACAATAAGTTTGAGGCACTGGCCGCTCACGATGCCATCGTTGAAAGCCATGGGGCTTTAAAACAGTTGGCGGTGTCCTTGAACAAAATAGCCAACGATATTCGAATGATGGCTTCCGGACCAAGATCTGGAATCGGGGAAATTATCATACCCGCCAATGAACCGGGAAGTTCGATCATGCCCGGAAAAGTGAACCCCACGCAATGTGAGGCATTGACCATGGTTTGTGCCCAGGTAATGGGCAACGATGTGGCCATTACCATTGGAGGCACTCAGGGCCATTATGAACTAAACGTTTTTAAACCCATGATGGCCGCCAATATTTTACAATCCGCCCAATTGTTAGGGGACGCCTGTACCAGTTTTGAGGTTAATTGTGCAAGAGGTATCGAGCCAAATCATGAAGTGATACAACAACTATTGAACAACTCTTTAATGTTGGTCACTGCCCTCAATACCAAAATCGGATACTACAAGGCCGCAGAAATTGCGAATACGGCACATAAAAATGGAACCACCTTACGGGAAGAAGCCGTAAATCTCGGTTATGTAAGCGAGGCCGATTACGACGCTTGGGTGAAACCGGAAGATATGGTGGGGGCTTTGAAATGAGTGATGAGTGATGAGTGATGAGTGAAATACAAAATCTTGCGAAAACATCCGGATATTTCATTCAAGAACATAAAAAAAGGGACATCGATGAAGATGTCCCTTTTTCCGTGTATAATGGAAAGTGTTATTTCTTTATTTCAAGCTAAACTTTGAGGTACCTAAAAGTTTAAGGCCATCATCATAAACGTTTACCATGTAGTTTCCTTTCTGAAACTCACTTGATGGTTTGTTGATATAGTCACAAACATCCAAGGTTTTATTCTCATAGTAAAAATTGGTTCCCTTGCTGTACGTAACGGAAGCACCGGAATCGTTTGTTTTGGCATAGCTTTCGCCCAAAACGTTTCCTTGAGGATCCAATACTTCAAGATAAAACTCCCTGTCTCCTGCTTGTGCAATGACATTGTTGGCTACAGTGAAACAGATTTTAAATTTATCGGTTCGGCTAGCCCTAGAAGTTGAAACCAGTTTACCGCTGTTCTTTTCTTTTACCGCATCAACAGTAAACGTGGTGATGTTCAAAGCAGATCCTTTTTCGACCACATCGGCCAATTGGGTGTTCTGCACTACCAATGAATCGTTAAAAACGGTTTGCTTTTCCAATTCAACATAGGTACTGTCGCGTTGCATAGCAATCAACGTATTCGATTGCTTTAAAGAGTCTACTTGCTTTAGAAGTTGCTCTCTTTCCGCTTTAAGAACACTAACTTGTCTTCTATATCTTGATAAAGAAGAGATATCGGCCTTCATCGTTTTCACAGAATCGATGTACTTGGCGATGTTGTCCCTTGCAGCGACCAACTCTTCATTGGTAACGTTGCTTTCCAAAATAGCCTTGTCATATTCAGATTTAAGGCTGTTCAAGTCCTCAACAACTTTGGTCTTTTCGTCGGTAAGTGCCGCAGTCGTTTTCTTTTTATCTTGGTAAAGACTTACGGTATAAATGATGGTACCTAATAGTACGACACCAAGCAGACCAGCCAAAACCTTTAATCCGTTGTTATTTTTTGTTTCAGTCATAACTTTAATTATTAATTACTTTTTATTAGAATGTGTTTGTTTGTATCGCTCTATATACGGGCAGGTTTTCCATTTAGATTTTTTCTTTCAAAAAAATTGGACGAACTGCATGTAAAAATCAATACTTATTCTTACATTAATGCTATTTTTCACCATCATAACGGCCATCGCCAACGAAATTACCTATTTTCAAAACAATTACGGGATTGCTTTTCAATTGTTCAACATTACTTGGCTAAAAAGGTATTTCTCGGTCGGAACAAGAAATCTACTTCGGTTTGAACGCTTTAAGCGGACTATTATTGAGCACAGGGAATCCTTTTTTGTAGTTTGTATTTCGGAGGTTGTAGTTCACGCTTCCTTTAGTTCCCATTTGGCAAAAGCCATTTTGAGCTAGGAAAATTGGTCGCAGCCCGCGACATATATAGCATGAAAACAGGGCTACGATTGTTATAGTTGGCCCTGTTCTTTGTATTGGAAAAACAATGGGAACAAACGCCATACTATTCCAGTACGGTTTGTCAACAGCAGATGTTTTACCATAAAATACCTATTTTTATAGGATAACGGTAACGAACGTTCGACATGAGAATTTCCTTTTTACTGATTAGTAGTATCCTGCCATTCGTATTGGCCTGTAAAGAAAAAACCGAGAAAAATGATACTGCTACGACCAACAACATGGAAAAAGTATCGGACACTGCGAAATCTATTACAATTGTTCCCATTTCGCACGCAACTATGGTACTCGAATGGAACGGAACTACTATTTACGTCGATCCAGTAGGAGGTGCCGAAGCATTTACCGGTCAAAAGGGGCCCGATTTAATACTGATAACCGATATTCATGGAGATCACTTTGATCTTGCTACACTACAAGCTTTAAATACCGCTAAAGCAAAACTAATGATGCCACAAGCGGTGGCCGACAAGATGCCGGATTCGTTTACCCCACAGATCGATGTGATGGACAATGGGGATGAAAAAGAACGGTACGAAATTGTAGTCACGGCGATGCCTATGTACAATTTAAGGGAAGAAGCATTGGCCTTCCATACCAAAGGAAGGGGAAACGGTTATGTACTGACAATGGGCGATAAACGGCTCTACATTTCTGGAGATACCGAAGACATCCCCGAAATGAGGGCTTTGCAGGACATCGACAAGGCTTTTGTCTGCATGAATTTGCCTTATACCATGACGGTGTCCAAGGCTGCCGATGCCGTATTGCAGTTTGCGCCAAAAGAAGTGTATCCTTACCATTATAGGGGAAAACCCGATGTAAGTGACGTATCCGAATTTAAGCAAATCGTTTCCGAAGGGAATACCGATATTAAAGTAGTGCAACTGGATTGGTATCCGAACGACCCCTTCTAGGTCAACGAATCAATTTTTTGTATTTGATTCTTTTGGGCATTAAATCGCCTCCCAGGCGCTTCTTTTTATTTTCCTCGTAATCCGAAAATGATCCTTCAAAAAAGTATACCTGAGAATCTCCTTCGAAGGCCAGTATATGCGTACAAATACGATCTAAAAACCATCTGTCGTGCGAAATAACCACGGCACATCCTGCAAAATTTTCCAACCCTTCTTCCAACGCCCTTAGGGTATTTACATCCAGATCGTTGGTAGGTTCGTCCAAGAGCAGCACGTTTCCCTCCTCTTTTAAGGTCATGGCCAAATGAAGCCTGTTCCGTTCACCTCCTGAAAGCATTCGCACTTTTTTATTCTGCTCGCTTCCGGAAAAATTAAAACGGCTCAGATACGCCCTTGAATTTACTTGTCTTCCTCCCATCATCACAAGTTCCTGTTCATCGCTAAAATTTTGCCAAATGGTTTTCTCCGGATCGATATTGGAATGACTTTGGTCCACATAGGCGATTTTTGCCGTATCGCCTACCTGAAAGGCCCCATCATCCGGCGTTTCCTCTCCCATAATCATCCTAAAGATGGTGGTTTTTCCGGCCCCATTAGGACCGATAACCCCCACAATACCGGCCTGCGGAAGGTTAAAGCTCAATTTTTCATAGAGCAACTTATCCCCGTAGGCCTTGCTAACGTCATTTGCTTCGATCACATTGGTACCCAATCGCGGTCCGTTCGGGATGTAGATCTCCAGTTTCTCGTCCAACTGCTTTTGATCTTGACTCAACAGTTTATCATAATTCTTCAAACGGGCCTTTTGTTTGGTCTGCCTTCCCTTAGCACCTTGGCGGACCCATTCCAATTCCCGTTCCAATGTTTTTTGTCTTTTGGAAGCACTTTTACTTTCCTGAGCCAATCGTTTTGCTTTTTGATCTAACCAACTGGAATAATTGCCTTTCCAGGGAATACCTTCTCCCCTATCCAACTCCAATATCCACCCGGCAACATTGTCCAGAAAGTAACGGTCGTGCGTTACGGCGATTACGGTTCCTTTATATCCCGCCAAATGATGTTCCAGCCAATGTACGGATTCGGCATCCAAATGGTTGGTAGGTTCGTCCAGTAAAAGTATCTCAGGTTCCTGTAGCAGCAATCTGCACAAGGCTACCCTACGCCGCTCCCCTCCCGACAATACGGCAATTTTTTTATCGGGTTCCGGAGTACGCAATGCGTCCATGGCAATCTCTAGCTTTGTATCAAGCTCCCATGCATTGGAGGCATCTATTTGATCCTGTAGGGCCGCTTGCTTATCCATAAGCTTTTGCATCTTATCGGCATCTTCATAAACCTCCGGTAAGGCAAACATATCATTGATCTTGTTGTATTCGTCCAGTATGGCGACAGTTTCGGCAACACCTTCCTTTACAATCTCCAAAACTGTTTTTTCTGCATCCAATTGCGGTTCTTGCTCCAAGTACCCAACGCGATAGCCCGGTGAAAAAACAACGTCGCCCTGATAGTTTTTATCTTGCCCGGCTATGATTTTCAATAAGGTAGATTTACCGGAACCGTTCAATCCTAAAATTCCGATTTTAGCTCCATAGAAAAAACTGAGGTATATGTTCTTTAGAACCGGAGTATTGGCATTTTTATAGGTCTTACTGACCCCTGACATGGAAAAAATGACTTTTTTATCGTCGCTCATCTGTTGTACTGTATTTAAAATTGAAGACTTTACTCTTGTGTTACATCCTCTCGGCAATATCCTTAAAAGCTATGGACATTACTCGAAAGAACGTATTGAAACGGACATTAATAAGAATCCCGTGATTTTTAAACCCGCCCCTTTAAGGCATTAAACACCCAGGCTATGGCAAAAAAACCGATACCTACGGAGGCAAATCCCCATCCTGCAACATCATCATATCGGAAAGCGCCCAAGGCAATAAGGGCCAAGCCTACAAAAATCATGATAAATGTGGCCCATGCGAGCACCGTATTTTTATTCATTCCCATTTTTAGCGTGGTTTTCTTGGTTTGGTAGTAGTTTCAAATATCGCAAATTTTGCGGTAACGGTCCTAGTAATTCTACAACTTTCATTTTTCAAAGGGGAAAACGATATTCGATTGTTGCCGGACCGTATCCAAGAGGGTAATGAGGTCTAGGCTGTTCGCATGGCACCATTGTTCGCTTTCCAATTGCCCCGATTGAAGACAGGAATGTACCTCGTTGATTTCATGGGAATATCCCTTTCCCGTAGTAGGCAACCCATATTCTTTGGTGACGCCGTCCATAATCACCGAAAAACCTTGGGTTTCGTGCCATCTGGAATCGATAAATATCGTTCCTCCCGTTCCCTGTATCTCGGCACGCATTTCCGAATTTGAAGTGAGTCCGCTGTACAATAGGGCCTTTGTGTTTCCATAATCGAAGAGCATTGCGGCCTGTACCTCTGCCCCGGTATGGTGAATGTTTACCGAAGACTGGATGTTTTTTGGTTTTCCCAACAACAGATAACTCAAAAAAATAGGATAGATCCCAATATCCAAAAGCGACCCCCCGGCCAGTTCCGGGTTCAATAGCCTTCCTTCTTCCCCTTTATCCAAGCCATAAAACGCAAAATCGGCATGTAGGTATCCGATTTCCCCTATTTTTTTGGCATCGACCAATTGTTTTATTTTTTGAATGGAAGGGTTAAATCGAGTCCAGAGCGCTTCCATCAAAAAAACACCATTCTTTTTTGCACAGGCGATCATTCGTTCCACTTGCGAACGGTTGATGCCCAGCGGTTTTTCGCAAAGGACGTGCTTGCCTTGCTCCATAGCCTTTAGGGCCCACATTTCGTGCCCGGTATGTGGAGTCGCGATATACACCACATCAATAGTGTCCGACGCCAACATGGCATCATAATCATCGAATACATACGGGGCATCGTAGGTTTCGGCGAACGCTGTCGCACGCTCCATACTTCTTGAGGCGACCGCGTTCAAAACACCCGTTTCCACCAACTCCAGATCACCTGCAAAACTATGGGCTATCTTTCCCGGCCCCAGTATTCCCCAACGTATCAATGTTCTCATATCGCTCTCAAATTTCACCAAATGTAATGAATTTTAGTCCGTATCTTTATTGCGTAAAAGAAAGCTAGATGGACCTTAAATTCAATAAAAACGAAGATCATAACAAGCTCTTGTTATCGGACCTGAAACGCCGATTGGCCAAAGTAGCCCTAGGCGGTGGTACCGCACGCTTGGAAAAGCAACGCGCCAGCGGAAAGTTGACCGCACGGGAAAGAATCGATTATTTATTGGACGAGGATAGCGACCGTATCGAAATTGCGGCTTTTGCAGGGGACGGCATGTATGCCGAACATGGTGGGTGTCCTTCTGGAGGAGTGGTAATTAAAATCGGTTATGTAAAAGGAAAACAATGTATCGTAGTAGCCAACGACGCTACCGTAAAAGCAGGGGCATGGTTTCCGATTACGGGAAAGAAAAACCTGCGGGCTCAGGAAATTGCCATGGAAAACCGTCTACCCATAATTTATTTGGTGGATAGCGCCGGCGTGTATTTACCGATGCAGGACGAAATTTTCCCGGATAAGGAACATTTCGGCCGTATTTTCAGAAACAACGCGCGAATGAGCAGTATGGGCATTACCCAAATTGCAGCGGTCATGGGAAGTTGTGTGGCCGGTGGAGCCTACCTCCCGATAATGAGCGATGAAGCCTTGATCGTTGATAAGACCGGTAGTATTTTTTTGGCAGGAAGTTATTTGGTAAAAGCGGCCATTGGGGAAACCATAGACAACGAAACATTGGGTGGTGCCGATACCCATTGTGAAATCAGTGGCGTAACCGATTATAAGGCCAAGGACGATAAACACGCCTTGGACACCATTAAAAACATTATGGACAAGATCGGTAGTTTTGATAAGGCTGGTTTTAACCGATCCAAACCTAAAAAACCGCTAGGGAACCAAGAGGATATTTACGGTATTCTTCCGGCTTCACGAGCCGACCAGTACGATATGCTGACCTTGATCGAACGTTTGGTAGACGGTTCCGAATTTGAACAATACAAGGCCGACTACGGAAAAACCATACTTACGGGCTACGCCCGTATCGACGGTTGGGCAGTAGGTATCGTGGCCAATCAGCGAAAAGTAGTAAAGACGGCAAAAGGCGAAATGCAGTTCGGTGGGGTCATCTACTCCGATTCTGCCGATAAGGCCACCCGTTTTATAGCCAATTGCAACCAAAAGAAAATTCCTCTTGTGTTTTTACAGGATGTGACCGGATTTATGGTCGGCAGCAAAAGTGAGCACGGCGGAATCATAAAAGACGGGGCAAAACTCGTTAATGCCGTAAGCAACTCGGTAGTTCCCAAGTTTACCGTAGTTATCGGAAACAGTTATGGCGCCGGTAATTATGCCATGTGCGGAAAGGCATATGACCCTAGATTGATCGTAGCCTGGCCAAGTGCCGAACTGGCGGTGATGAGCGGAAATTCCGCAGCGAAAGTACTCCTGCAGATCGAAAAGTCGTCGTTAAAGAAAAAAGGCGAAGAAATTACTCCTGCCAAAGAAAAAGCGTTGTTCGATAACATAAAAAAACGCTACGATAATCAAATTTCACCCTATTATGCCGCCTCCCGCATTTGGACGGACGCGATAATAAATCCATTGGAAACCCGAAAATGGATCTCTATGGGAATCGAAGCAGCGGACCACGCCCCTATCGAGATTCCTTTTAACTTAGGAGTGCTTCAGGTATGATATACCTTGTTTGTTCCAATTTCCATTCCAATCTATTAGGAGTATATTAAAACAGTATTAAAACGTTAGGCCTCCTTAACGCTAACTAGGGGGCCAAGGAAACGATGCCCATAGCATTATTGATTTTCATCAGTTCCTGATTCACGTTCTTTAGCGTCATTCTAAATACCTTCACGTCCTTTTTTTGAGTTATGGTTCCATAGTCGTGATAGGTGGTGACCTTAAGGTATGAAGGTGTTAGGCTTTTGTTACCCAAATATTTGACAAAAATTTCATAGTCGCCCTTGAGCGAAGGGTCCAACGCTTTTTCACTGATATTGTATCCAAAATCCTTCGATTTCTTTACAGATTCCGGATTGTCGGCCAAACTATGTTTCCACTCATATAGGTTTTTATCGGGATCTACCACACCAAGTTGAAACTCCGCCTCACTATCGTTCCATTCGATTACCAAACGGGTAAAGCCTTTTTTCATTTCTTTGGAGTTTAAGGAAACCGTATCGTTTTTAACCGAAAGCATCTGCTCCATTTTTAGCAAATTATGGTGTTCTCGTCCCATAATTTTAGTGAAACCGGTAGTATCCAATTCCAAAATCCCTTGATGCAACAAGTAGTTGTATCTAGTATACATGTCCTTGGATTTTTTAAAATCGCCCAAATTGCGATAACTATTGGCCATGTCGAAATAACTTTGGGCATATCTTGCCCTCTTTTTGAAGACCGCGGTATATGCTTCATGCGCCTTTTCATATCGTTGTTGTGCCTCGAACATATACGCCAGCGCCTTCAGGGCCAATACATCATCTTCCAAAGAATGGTAATGTTGCTCCAATAGTTGGTCGGCAAAGGGCAGGTCATTTTTTACGTCCGCAAAAAAACCGTAGGTATCCAAAATGAATTGTGAAGAATTGCCATAAGTGGTTTTATATTTTTCGAACACCATTTTTGCAGCTTCCAACGAAGTTGTTTCATGCAGTTGTTTTAAGTATTCCGGCAAATTCTTTTCCATCGATTTTGCGGTAAGTACCGGGCCTTCAAGAAGTGCTTTGCCGCTCTTTCGCGATGCTACTTTTTCTTGGGCATTAGGAATCGATAGAGCGGTATTCACTATGATTACAACGTTTACGCCCAAACTACTATAAAAACCTGCACTGGCCCTTCCACTGAGTACGGCCATACGCTCTATCACCGCCGGATCTAACCAAAGAGGAGCATCCGTACTAACTTGCCCATCCACATCAAAGAGAACGTTAGCCGCCTGAAGTCCCCCTGCGGCCCCGGACGCACTGGTTACCGAACCGCCGGAAAAACAATCGCCGGTTACCCGAATTCCGGGAAATCGCGACCGTAAAACATCAAGTATGCAAGAGAAGTTTCCAATCTGTTTTTCCTTTAACACCGCCACGCTAGTTGCCGATACCTTGGCATTTATAAAACCGTATGCGGTACGAATAATGTCTTCATTTGACGCATAATCCGATTCCAGATCTCTAGTTTTCCTTTTCTCTTTTACCGTAATATTTTCCAATGCCATTACCTTGGGAAGCATTGTAATGTTCAATACACGTGTTACATCCTCAATTTTGATGGTTACCGTTTTCATGCCATCATAGGCAAATTGCAAGTTATCCGCCTCGCGTACCGACACTTTATATTTACCATTAACGTCGCTATGGGTCAGCACCTCGGAACCATTTAAACTGATTACAACATCTTTTAGGGGAGCATTTTCATTGGTAACCGTGCCAAACACCTTTTGTTGTGCATATGAGCTACAGACCAGCAAAAGCATCAATGAAATGGAAAGCAAGTTTTTAGTGTTTGGATTTCTCATTTTTAAGAGTGTTATGTTAATAGGATTTATAGCATACATTAGGGTTGTCCACATGGCGATTTCACTATAAAGAATTAAACCTGCCCATACCATCAGCATGTATTTTAAAGAAGGAATTCCCTACCTCATATGCATATTCAGTTTACTTTTCTTACAACAAAAATAGTACCAAAAACCTATTCTTCCTGCACTACTTATATTTAAAACGGTAACATCAGAAGGAGTATGAAACAAATAGTTAACGTAAGTCGTCTTGAGCGATGTTGTATGCGAGGTAATCCTTTTGCCACTAAAAATCCAGATGAATACTTAATTCACAGTGGTCCGCGAAGACGACAGCCAAGAACCATGGTCCAATTTTAAGGTGTTTTTTTTAAGATCATTTCAAGCGGTATATGATCTATAAGGTTCCTACCATAATGTACGATTTCAATATGCTTCGAACGGTCGATCAAAAAATCTGCCGGTATTTGATGAAATTTTCCTTCCACCCTACCTCCCAACGAAAAGCCGGCCGCTTTTGCGTCAATCATACTCCTGATGCCCTTAAAATCAATGGTTCGAAACAGCTTCGACCACGATGCGTGAACATGGTATAGGCGATACAATTCCAGCTCCGGTTCGGCAATAATGGAAAAATGTAATTTATGGTGTTGATAAGCCGATTGCAAGAGGCTCCCTTTACTACTTTGAAAAATCGCGATCAGATGGATATCCAACTCTCGAAAACGGTCCTTTTCCTTTTGAAGTTCTGCAATCCGTAAATTGCAAAGTGCACACTCGGCATATCTGAAAAACGTGAGTAATATTTTTTCATGTTTTAAGCTGTGAAGATGTACTTCTTCTCCATGGATATCGTATCGTATAAAATTTGGCGCATGATCACCTTTTTGTAACGGCATCTTTTTTTTTGTAAAGTTGCACCAATCCAAAAGATGTTTTTTTGATTGAAATCAAGAAATGTCTTTTCTGACCCTACTCAAAGTTTCTTGTGCCATATTCAAATAGGACGAAATCATCTTTAGCGGTATGGCATTTACCAAATGACCACTTCTCCCCAAAAAAACACGATAGCGCTCTTTAGGCGTTAATGTCGTCAACTCGATTTGACGCTTTAAATGCCCGGCCAATGTGTTTTCCAATAAATTTCTATACCATTTTCCTACTTCTAGGTCTTTATCCAAAAGCATTTGTAATTTGTCTTTTCGGAGTTGAAGAACCGTACAATCCGTCACCGCTATCAAGGCGTTCTTTGCTGGAGTCCCCATGGCAAAAGAAACGAATTCGGTCACCAGCGAGCCTTGGTATCCAAAACCCAACACCACATCTTTTTTTTCCCCTTCCACTATAACGGCAATGCAACCCGAGCAAATGAAATATAAAAACGTTTTTTGTTGATCTACCTTGAGCAAATAGTCATTTTTTTTGATCTTACGTGGAGTACTCCAATCAAAACAAAGCCGTTCGGTCGCTTTTTGGCTCAATCCATTTTCAATCAAAAAAGCTTCTAGTATCTCCTTCATTTAAAAAAATTGATCATGTAATGCTGCGTTCGTTATCATACCGATTGCCCATTTTTATCCATAATTTGAATGATAGACTTGAACGTTTATAAAAACGGGCAACCGCTACCGTTGTTTCGGATTACTTAATTTTAAGAGTTGTTCCTTATTTCGACTTCTCCTTAGTTTTCCGTTCTCCGTGAGCAGCAACTCTGAAAAATAAAAAATTGCTTTTGGGGTTTCGTATTTGTTCAACGAGGGTATCATCTGTATTTTTTGCAGCAAATCAGGAGATGTTTCTTCTCCTTCCAAAACAAGTACCACCTTTTCACCTAATGCGGCATCGGGAACCCCGGCTACCATAAACCGACCGGAAATGTACGGTCTCAATTTTCCTTCGATCTGCTCCGGGTTCAATTTAACTCCTCCTGAATTGATTATAAAATCAAAACGTCCCAACCATTCGAACGTTTTCGTCGAAAGTAGTTCCACCACGTCATTGGTTACTACCTTTTCATCTGCTATGCCAGGAGCATCGATTACCAAACATTCCCTATCGTCCGTTGCAAATGAGACGTTTGGCAATGCCCTAAAGGGACATGGTGTTGTCGTATCCGTTTTCGGGATTTCCCTTGCCGCTACGTGGGTAATGGTCTCCGTCATACCGTAGGTTTCAAAAACACGGGTCTTTTTGGTGCGTACTTGGTCCTTAATGGTATCCGAAAGCGGAGCCCCACCGACCAGGAGTGTCCCGATGCGGTCTATAGCGGCAATGGCATTTCCCAACTGCAAGGGCACCATTGCCGAAAAGTCATAAGTGTTACGGTTTTCGTGTAGGGGGTTTGAAGAAGGGGCAACGCAATCGATTTCCAAGCCCGATACCATTGCCCTAACGAGCATCATTTTTCCGGCAATAAAACTTGCGGGCAAACACAACAATGCACGCTGTCCCGAACACAATCCAAAATATTCTGCCGTCGCCAGTGCTGATCGTACCATTTTTTCTTTCTGTAATTCGATCTGCTTTGCGTTGCCGGTACTTCCCGATGTTTGAACAGTAATGGTGTCGCGCCTGTCCAACCAATCCATCAAGAAATCTCCAATGGCAACTTCAAAATCAGCGCCCTCTTTAATAAAACTATATGCAACTTCCTGCAGTGCTTCCTTATTAAAAGAAACACCATTAAGTTTAAAGGCTGGATGTATGGTGTTATGCATTGCGCAGGTTTTCATTGTCGGAATGAAACGCTTCTTTTGTCGGTACCGTTCCTGCGAGTCGTTCTTTCCATTCCGTCCAACCGTATTTTTTTGAAAAAATGATCAATAATATCGGATAGATAATCAAAACGGGGACAAAGATATCCCAGCCCAAAGTAGGATCGGAAACATCCAAGTAAATAGAATCGGTTTGAAAAGCGGTCCAATCCGCAGTCATTAATAACGCACCGATCAAATTGTTGGCGGCATGAAACCCTAACGCCAATTCCAAACCGCGGTCCATTAAGGTTATAATTCCCAAGAAAAAACCGGTACCAATGTAATATACCATGATACCATAACCCAATTTTTCCACTTCGGGGTTGCCTATGTGCATGATTCCGAACAATACGGAGGTGACCACCAATGGCACCCATCTATTTTTTGCCATGATTCCGATACCCTGCATCATATGTCCTCGAAAAAGATACTCCTCAAAACTGGTTTGTAATGGAATCAACAGTATTCCGATCAACGCCAAAAGCAAAAATGGTCCCAACTTAAAATTAAAAACATAGGACTCCGGTGAAAAATAAACAGATACCACCGTTAAAACGACCGTAACGCCGCCCCATAAAAGGAATGCAAAAGCGACCCGTTTCCAATCGATTACGGTACGGGAAGTGGTCAACGAAGTTATCGATTGTTGGTGTACGAACTTGGTCCATACCAAAACGAAGAACAACCCAATTGCCATGGGAAAAAGCATGGTAACCAACACTGCATGGGAACCAATGGCATCTATCATTATTTGTATACTGTCCTCGACCGAAACGGGCGATAACATAATGGAAATATAATTGAGAACCATTAAGCCAATAAAGCCTAAGGGCAATATCGCGTATTTCCATAAACCGATATTCCCTTTGTATCCCTGTGCTATATACATAAATTTGATATTATATTTTTCTCCCATTGCCGCGATTTTCGATACCATATCGCCCCGTCCGTTACTTCGAGTGGACTCTCAAAATTATTCGTGTATAGGCTTCCGGTACCCAAACCCTGCGGCAGTTTATTTTTTAGCGTATAGGTCCACTGCGCAATGGCACTTAAACCAACATTGCTTTCCAAGGCGCTGGTCACCCACCACGAAATTCCATGTTTTTCAACCAATTCGATCCATTCCAGACTTCCCTTGAATCCACCGACAAGACTTGGTTTTAGAATGATATACTGTGGTCGTATACGGCGGAGCAAGCTTTCTTTTTCGGTAATGGAAAATATCCCTATCAGTTCCTCGTCCAAGGCGATTGGTAAGGGCGTTTCTTTACACAGTAATTTCATTTTATCAAACTGCCCTTGCTTTATTGGCTGTTCTATGGAATGAATGTCCAACTTTGAAAGCCTTTCCAACTTGTGAATCGCATCTTCGGGAGTAAAAGCCCCATTGGCATCGACCCGTAATTCGATTTCAGCGGCACCATATTTACTGCGTATCCCCTCTAACAATCCATACTCCGTTTCAAAGTCGATTGCGCCTATTTTCATTTTAATACAACCAAACCCCTCGGCAATCTTTTGTTGTATCTGATCGTGCATAAAACGTTCTTTTCCCATCCACACCAAACCATTTATGGATATTGGGCTTTCCTTTTCGGTAAAATCCGAGGGAAAGAGCAGGAACGGGTCCTTCGCCGAAAGGGAAAGGAAAAGCTGTTCTACCCCGAACTGTATGCTGGGGAATTCGGAAAGTTGTTCCCATAACCAATCTTTACCTTCTTGGATATGGTCGCATACCCATTGTAATTTGGCTTCATATTCAGGAACATCGTCAACACTCAGCCCTTTTAGCAACCCACATTCCCCTATACCGGAGCGATCATTGTCCCTAACGATCAAAAACCAGGTTTCCTTTTGACGCAGAATTCCACGGGACGTTCCACTAGGGGTTTTAAAGTCGAGAATGTACTTTTTGTAACAAGCTTTCATAGGCATTTCAAATTTAACTATATTTCATCTGTTTATATTTATTGTTTTTTAATGGTCAGATGTAATTCGCCAATAATCATTTCGGTTGGTATCAAGAATTCTTATGGCTCATTTCATACCATTTTAACCTTCAAATGGTATTAGAGCTAAATTAGCGGTATGAAAACGATTCACGGAAAAACCATTTGGATAACAGGGGCCTCCTCCGGTATTGGAGCTGCATTGGCCCAAGAACTGGGAGCAATGGACTGTACTTTGGTACTTTCCGCAAGAAACGAAGCGGCCTTATACCGCGTGCGCCAAGCTTGCGCAAGACCGGAGAAAGTACATGTCGTTCCTATGGACCTTTCCGATTTTGATGGTATGATCGCCCTTACCGATTCGGTATTGGCTTTAGTGGGTTCGGTGGATGTTTTGGTGAACAATGCAGGATTGAGCCAACGCTCCTTGCTCATCGATACCAAATTTGAGGTATTCAAAACCTTGATGGACATCAACTACCTTGGCACCGTGGCTTTGACCAAGGCGCTGTTACCGCATTTTGTACGCCAAGGCGGAGGATATTTTGTTACGGTATCGAGTCTAATGGGCAAATTCGGTTCGCCTTACCGCTCCGGTTATTGTGCTGCAAAGCATGCCCTGCACGGTTTTTTTGATGTATTGCGGATGGAACATGAAAAAGATGGTATTCAGGTAAGCATCGTCTGTCCCGGTTTCGTGCAGACCAAGGTTGCCCAAAATGCCCTTACGGAAACGGGTACCGCCCAATCGAAAGATGATTCTGCTACGGCGAACGGATTACCCGTTTCCGTTTTTGTAAAGAAAATGATCCGTGTTATGGAAAAACAGAAGTTTGAAGCCTATATCGGACGAAAAGAAACCATAGGAGTATACCTAAAACGCTTTTTTCCCAAGCGCTTACACCGTACTGTGCTAAAAAGTAAGGTGAGATAATCGAATCTAAGAAAAATTGAACCAAAAACGCACGCCCTCGGCATTGTTATCGACGTTTAATTTGGTCTGTAACTGGTTGGCCAGCCGATTCATAAGCCGTATACCCATTGAAGAGTTGGTGCGCTCCTCTGAATCATCGGGAAGCCCTACCCCATTATCAGTATACTCGAAAAAGCCTTCTTTAATCCCTATTTTTCTTAAATGAATATAAATTTTCCCATTCTCATCATCAGTAGGAAACGCATATTTAAAGGAATTGGAAACCAGCTCGTTCAAAATAAGCCCAAAAGGGATGGCACGATCGATATCGAGTTCTACACCCTCGGCATCAACGGTAATATTAATGTTATGTCCCCCTTTTTTGTATACCGATTGTACGCTATTGATCAAACTTTCGATATACCCCTGCATTTCAATTACGGAAAGGTCTTCGTTCTGATATAACTTTTGATGGATCAGTGCCATCGCTTTCACCCTGCTTTTACCTTCCTCCAAGGCTTCGATCGCCGCTTTACTACGGGTATTTTTGGTTTGCAGGCTCAATAGGCTGGAAACCATTTGCAAATTGTTCTTTACCCTGTGGTGGATTTCTTTCAGTAGCGAATCTTTTTCTACCAAAGAATTTTCGATAATGTGTTTTTGTTCCGCGATCAAACGCTGATTTTTAATACTCCTTAGGTAAGCATATACCAGACCGGCCAAGGCTAAAAGCGTGAGCACCAAAAGGATAAAGGTAGTATCGTTCTGCTCATCCAGTGCGATCATGTCACTTCTCTGCCGTTCCATTTCGAGCCGCTGTTGCTCGATCATAAAACGGTCGTTGTTTTTATCTTCACCTACAATGGTCTCCAATTGTTGTCTGCGCAGTTGCGACTCTTTGGTCTTTAAAGAATCGGAAATCCGGTTGTTTCTTTTCAAATACGCTATGGAATTCTGGTAGTCTCCCGTTTTGTCGTAATAATTGGCATACAGCTGATTTTTTTTGATGATGTTTTCCGGCTTTACCGGAGTAAAATCACTACTCAAATAATCGGTCGCTTTTTTAAAGTTTCCGGTCTGAAGATAACATTCGGCAATGGCAAGATTGTTTTCTACCAAATCGGAAGAAAACTTCCCCGCATTAAATTCATCGATTATCGAAATGCTTTTTTCCAGACGCTCCAAAGCAAGTTTGTACTCCCCCTGTTGTACCAAGGATTTACCGATGTTGCCCTCGATTATTCCTTTTAGAAGGTTTGCTTCGGTCAACTGTCTTGCACTTCTCGTTTCGGTGACCTCGTTTAAAAACAAATCTATGAAGGCTCCCGCTTTATTGTATTGGGAGATGGCCGTAGGGGACTTGTCCAGGCGGAGAAAATCACCTACGTTATTGTAAAAGATCGATTGCTCATAATAATCCGTTTCATCAACTTTCTTTTTTTCCTCTAAAAAATAGTCTTCCCGAGCTTTTTGGTAAAAACCCAAATTGGCATAAATGTCATAAAAAGAAATGTTTTCGGTCAATCCAAGTACGCGTTTTTCTTTTCTGACATCTATTTGTTCCGCGTAAAATTCGAGCTTTCCGTAGTTGAGGTCCATTAAATCCAACAACAACGCTTTTCTATAGAGGTCCAGCTCATCGATCTCTTTATGCAAATCTTTGGAAATCGCGATACTACGATAGTAATCCCCTAAATCGTGATAGACCTGTGATTGCATCAACAGGTAGTCCAAAATAACGGTAGAGTCCTTTTGCTTGTTCGCTTGCTGTAGGTAAAGGTTGATTTGATCCAACCAATCATAGGCGGAGTTTTCACGATAACGATTCGGTTCTCCAAAGAAAAAATTCAGTCTGCTCTGTGATTCTTGGTCCTTCTTAAAGGTCTCAAAAAGGTTATCATTGGAGATGGCCGTTTCTTGGCCAAAACTTTTTTGAGGTACCCAAAAAACCAAAAAAAGGAAAAGTACTATTAGTTGGTTGGTAGTTCTGTTCATATTGGTTACTGTGCAATAACTTGGGGTTATTTAAACACGTTGAAAACGGACTATTACTAAGGTTTCTTTCAGTGCATCCCAAAAATATCTTTTTTGTGTAATTGGGAATGAACATTGTTGTGTAACCGCTTATTTATGTTGTCAACCAAGACTTTAGTATAAACGTCTTTAAGAACACACCCAAAATGGCGGGAACGCTCTTTCGAAACCGGCAATACGCTACCGTTTTTTACGATACCATTAAAATAGCAAGATATTCCCAGATAACTACCGTTTTAAACTAAAAAGAGTCCTGATTTTTATTCAGGACTCCTTTACGAGAACACTATATGAAAATGAAAAAATTTTAGACGCTTGTTTTGTTATTTCTACATAGTAAAAGTAAGCTACCGGGGCCTTTTTATAAAATACTTGTTGTGAAACGGCCAAATATTGTGGTGAGCGCGGTTTTTGGCACTATTAAAACAAAAAATCCCGCTTGGAGCGGGATTTAATCGGTATTGACAAAGGAGAGATCCTAAGAATTCATAGAAGAAATAATGAACTCCTTGAACTCCTTTGAAATCGGAATCAAGTTATTGTTGATCATGATATCTTTTGAGTTTATCGCATCAATATGATCGACATTGACGATATACGACTTATGCGCCCTATAAAATTTGTTCTTTGGAAGTTTTTCCAGGTAATCCTTTAACGGAGAACGAACGAGAAACTTTTTATCCACTGTATTCACTTCTAAGTATACGTTATCGGCCTTAATGAACTGAATATCGCCAAACTGAATACGGTAGTATAAGTGTTGTTTCTTTACAAAAATCGAGTCTTTCAATACGGAATTGGAAATGGCTACATCCTCCTCTTGCAAATTATTGGCTGGAGCTTCACCGTTTTTGTCGGAACGAATAAAATTCGATAAGGCAATTTCTATAGAGGTATAAAGGTCCTGTTGCTCAAAAGGCTTCACTAAATAACCGTTCGGTTTAACCGTTTTGGCATTTTCCACGGTTGCCCTGTCGGAGTTGGAGGTAACGAATATAAAGGGAATGTCGTAGTGCTCACGAATATGTTTTCCCAAATCGATTCCCGTTTTATCCGATGCCAATATAATATCTATCAATACCAAATCGACCTGTTGGGTCTTCAGTACTTCTACCGCCTGTTCATAGACTATTACGTTATCAACAATCTCATAGCCGATTTCCTCCAGCATGGATTGCATGTCATCCGCAATAATGACATTATCCTCAACGATGAGTATTCTAATGGGTTGTTCCAAGATAGGTAGGGTTTTTAGGTGGTTAGTAAAATTACAAAAATTTATTATAAGTAATGTAGGTCAGCACGGCCAAAAGAAATGTGCTAAGGGCCAACTTTTTAAGCTCGGGGTCCATGGCCACCGGCTCCTTTATATTCAATACGGTCCAAAAATGGTAGGCTATCGGAACAAACGCCAACAGCGGTAGACTGTTTACAACGGTTTTTGCAAAGGTTCCTACGAACACGAGCACCGCTACAAATGCCATGACCAGCAACGCATAATGGTAACGTTTGCCATTTGAAAACCCTATTTTCACTACTAAAGTGTGCTTATTTGCCTTTTTATCGGATCGGTAGTCCCTTAAATTGTTCAGATTTAAAACGCCGGCACTAAGCGCCCCGATGGCAATTGCCGGCAACACGGGCGTAAACCTCAATTGCTTGGTATACAGGAAAAAAGAACCGATGACCGCGAGCAGGCCAAAAAACAAAAACACGAAAAGATCACCAAATCCCTGATAACCATAGGCCGACTTTCCTACCGTGTAGCGGATGGCTGCCCATATGCTAAGCCCGCCCAGAATCAAAAAAACCAGCGGAAGTACGAGGTGTTCCGTACCGAATGCCCGATACACCAAAACAATCACCAGTACAACACTGATAAACGCCGTAAGTGCGATTCCCCTTTTTAACTCCAAGGGGCTCAAAAGTCCGCTCTGCAATGCGCGCTTGGGTCCGATCCTATCATCATTATCGGTTCCCTTCATACCATCACCGTAATCATTCGCGAAGTTCGATATTACTTGAAAAGCTATGGTCGTCAATAATGCTAAAATAAAAATTAATATATCGCTATAACCGTAAAAGTTGGCGATAGCGGTACCCATGATTACCCCACTGAGCGATAACGGTAAGGTCCGTAGTCTGGCCGCATTTAACCAAGCACGTATTTTCAAAACTAAAAAGGGTCTTCTATTTGCACCCTTTTACCATCTTGGTACGATGCTACGAACGCGTCCTGAAAACCTAGATCGACAAGTTGTTTGCGAAACGACTGCGCCTCTTCCAAGGTTTCAAAATTCCCAAGGGAATACGAATAAAACGGATTGGTCTTTACGAACATGGTATTGGTGAGTGCTTCCGAGGCCAAGGTCATATTGTTTTCCACAAAGGACTTTACCTGAACGGAATAGATTTTTTCCTTCTCCAAAAATTCCTTTGCCAAATAAAATTCCTTTACCAGGCTCAATTCCTCGTTCTGGACCTTTAAATTATTTATCCTGGACTTTACCGCATCCAAACTATCTATGGACACCAAGTAATGATTTTGTGTCTCATAATTTTTTGAAGTACTCAAGCCGGCCGTAAAGGAAGTTATGGCCAATGTCCCGACAAGAAAGAGCGCCGTAATACCGGCCAACACGTTGCGTTGCATCTTGCTCCTTCGCAGTTCTTTGTTCTTGAACTTTATTTGATCCAGAAGTCGCTCGTTTATAATTTGAGCCTTGTCAATGTCCTTGTGCAATTCCAGTAAATCGCTTTCTTCTATAAAAGGCATGTACAGTGAGTTTTAGAGGGAACCTATATGTTAAAGTTAATTAAAACTATAGTAGGCACACAATAAATGCCGACCATTTGTTGCAAAAATAGAATTTTTAGTGGTAAAGGGATAAAAAACCGATGTTAAAGTAATATACTTCACTGATATACATTATTTTAAGCTTTACTTTTCCAGAGTACGAATACCGTCCTCCCCTAAGGTTATTTTCTTTTCCTTATATAAAGTACCGATTCCTTTTTTAAACATTTTCTTGCTCATCTCAAAAGTTGCGGCAATCGTTTTGGGGTCTGATTTGTCGTGGAAAGGCAAAAACCCACCATGATCTACCAGCATGCGATAGATTTTTTCTGCGGCCGGCTCCAACGCCTTGTTGCCGATCGGTTGTAGCGTTACATCTATTTTACCATCGGGCCTGATGTTTTTAACATAGCCCTTTTTGCTATTCCCTACCCCTATCCGTTGAAAAACATCACTTAAAAAAACGAGCCCCTTGTGCCTGTCATTTATAATGACCTCCCACCCCAGCTCTGTGCGGCGCGACACAAGAAGGTCTACTTCTTGACCGACGGATACCGAAATTTCTTCTTTTTGTAAAAAGCGGTCTATTTTATTGGAGGCCACCAAACGAAACGATTGCTCGTCCAAATAGCAGTATACTACATACCATTGACCCTCTTTCATGGCGTCACGCTGTTCGCGAAAGGGAACCAATAAATGTTTTTCCAGCCCCCAGTCCATAAACGCCCCGATCTTGTTGACTTCCGCTACCTGTAAAAACCCAAATGCATTACGTTTAACAAACGGCTCCAGACTGGTCGCTACGGGACGTTCCTCGTGGTCCAAATAACAGAACACCTTGAGCATATCGCCTATTTCGTACGTTTTTGGAACATATTTGTTGGGCAACAGTATTTCTACCCCGGTATCGCTTGTCAAAAAAAGCCCTACACTGGTATCCCTATCAATTTTAAGGGTATTATAATTTCCAAGTTCGATCATACTGTAAAAATAACCATTAGAAAACGGTGGCATAACTACCTACCGGAAAATGCCGTTCCGATTAAAACCGCACAAACAAAAAAAGCCACTCGAGTTGAGTGGCCAATACTGATAAGACGGTATTTTATTTGTCGTATACCGACGCTTTTTTAAAATGCTTGCAAAGCATATAATAAATTACCGCACGGTGTTTGTTTCTGTTTGAGGATCCATACTTTTCAACAACGCTCTTGATAGCGGCCATAAGTTCCGGGCTATCCTTCAAACCTAATTTTTTGATAAGATAATTGTTTTTTACCGTTTCCAACTCTTTGTCATCGGAACCGGAAACCTTGGAAGCATCCAAGTTATAGATAGCAGGTCCTAGACCAACGGTTACCTTGGTCAAAAGATCCATATCGGGAGTCTCGCCCAACTTATCTTTCACGTCTGCTGCATACACTTTGATCAAATCATCTCTTTTACTCATAATTACTTGTTTATAATAATGTTAATGGTTTATAAAAACCGAAGATATAAAATCGAAGTATGTGAGCAAAATTTTATCATTCAATAATCTTGGTGTACTTATCTCGAGCAATTTAGGGGCCTTACCTTGTTCAAAAAAGGATTTCAAGGCCTTTACAAGGCTTTCCTCATCGGCAACCCCGATATGTTCGAAACCAAACATTTCACAGAGATTGCCGGCAGTTAAGTTGTGTTTCGTCTCAAAAAAATGTTCAAAATTTTCGCTTTGCTCCTTTCCGGGGAGAATTCTAAAAATACCGCCCCCACTGTTGTTGAACAGCACTATTCTGAAGTCATCACGAATGTACTCGTTCCAAAGTCCGTTACTGTCATAAAAGAAACTGAGGTCCCCGGTAAGGAATACGGTCGGTGAACTATGATATAAGGCCGCGCCTATGGCCGTAGAGGTGCTGCCGTCGATACCACTGGTTCCCCTATTACAAAAAACGGTTAGCGAAGGGTCCAATGCGAACAACTGCGCATAACGCACGGTGGAACTGTTGGCCAATTGCAACTGATATCCCTCGGGAATGGCTTTTAAAATCTGTCCAAAAGCGAGCATGTCGCTAAAGGGGATTTGTTTTAAGTAACTGTCCCGTCGCATTTCGAAGCCTTTTCGAATCGAATTCCAAAACGGAAAATAATCGCTTTGGACCGGTTTTGTGTACTTCAAGAATGTGTCGAAAAACAGATTCGGGGTAATTTTAAAATGCTGGGAAAGACTAAAAAAGGTGTCGTACGCTTTTATAGGGTCGATATGCCAATGCTCCTCGGGGCGGTGTCCCCGTAAAAAGGCCTTTATTTTTTTGGAAACGATCAAGCCGCCAAAGGTGAGCAGTATTTTTGGGCGTAAACGCGAAAACCATTCTTCGGTGCCCTCGATTTTTTCCAAAGGCGCCAGTAAACTATCGATACTTGGGAAGAAATTAGGATGATGAAGGTTCGAAGTCGTTTCGGTAAGTACCAGTACCGATGGATCGTTCGCCCAAGTATTTAAACACTCTTGCGAAATTGTATCCGGGTAGTTGACCCCGACCAATATCAACTTTCGGTCGGTAGCGTTCCATCGCTCGGCATATTCGCGAAGTTTATCCTTTGTTATGCGAGGTGCGGCATCCGGTAAGGGATGACCATCTACCACAACGGAAGGCGTTTGTACTTTATCGTATAACGGCTCTTCAAAAGGAACATTTATATGTACCGGAAGTTGGGACGACATGGCAACATGCAGCGCATTGTTCAGCGCTTGGTCGTTTTTGCGCTGAACCGTTGTTTGCAGCACATCGATAGCATCCCCTTCCAACCAATCCGGAACATAAGTCTTTAACCTATCGGTGGCATGGATCACATCTTGTTGCAAATGTGTGGAATATCCGATGTGTCTTAGGAAAACATCATCCTGTCGTATGGTCTGTCCATCACCGACATCTATTTTATAGGGAGGTCTGTCTGCAGAAATGACCACCAATGGAATTTGACTGTAAAACGCCTCCGCTATAGCCGGATAGTAGTTCAGCAGGGCACTTCCCGAGGTACAACAAATGACGACCGGTTCTCTGGTCTGCTGTGCGATACCCAACGCAAAAAACGCGGCACATCGTTCATCGACGATACTAAAACAGCTAAAAAAAGGATTTTCAGAGAACCCAATGGTCAGCGGGGCATTGCGGGAACCTGGAGAGATTACGATATTTTTGATGCCCCTTTCCTTACAATGTTGGACAATGGTCTGGGCCGAAGGAATACTGGGATATATCATTGGCACAAAAATACAAAGCAATACGCTTGCTACCCAATGCAAAACATAAAACTATTTGCCCAAAAGCACCCTGAGCATGGTCTTGCTTTTATGCACGGTTTCCTCCCACTCCTTTTCCGCATCGGAGGCTGCGGTTATCCCTCCTCCCACATATATATACATATGATCGTCATGCCACTGCATACATCGAAGGTTTACGAACAGCTCCGTACGGGAGCGTATTCCATCATATGCTTTTAATTCGGTATTTCTTCGCTTTGCAACAGCGGGCCGGGACAGTCTTTCCTTGATGTTCAATTCGCCCAAAAATCCGGTATAAAAACTGCGTGGATAATACTCATTGTCCAAAATGAAGGTCTTTGCCCCTGAAACGGGCAAACCGCAGACCGCGGGTGTCGGATGAAGCGCGGTGATGAAACTTTTCAGGTCGGTCTGCATCTGGCCTTCAATTTTGGTACGCAAATGCCATAGCGCTCCCGCCCTAAAATTGGCCGCTGGGGAAACACGTAAAGCCTTGGCCTTATCCTTTAGGACATTTTTGATGTATTCGGTGACCAAACGCTGCTCCTTTTTTTCCTTATCCCCCCATTTTGGTAGCGTACCCGCTATGAAAGGAAGCGTTCCAGCAAGTGACATGGTGGTGAACCGTTTGTTTTCCGTACGAATAAGAATTTCTGGTGTCGCCCCCAACCAACAGCCGACTTCGGGATGAAACCACAGATAACAATACGCTCCACTATAGGTGTGCAACAAGGTTCGGAAAAGCTGTATCGCCGTTTTTGTATTCGGCACCCGTAAACGTCGGGAGAGTACCACCTTTTCAAGTTCCGAATCCCCAATTCGTTGAACGCCCTTGTTGACCAATTTTATATGGGCTTTACGATTTTCATCGGTTTGGACAAAGGAACCGGTTTCATCGCCATGAAGGTTTTGTACTTCCCCAAAAATACCCGAGAGTATCCTATCGCCCTTTAACAAAAGTGAGGGTTCCTGCTCGTCAAAAGGTGCAAAAACAAATCCGGTCTCGGTAAAGTCATTCACATGATGGAGTGCATCATTTTCCTGCAAAAATACCTTAACAGTCTGTTTGCCCGGCTTTCTAAAAGCGACAAAAGGAAGATTCCCATCCATTTGGGCGATAACTGCACCTATGACATCCAAGAGCATACTATTTTTTTGGAAGAGACATGGTGGTCAGCTTACAGGACGAAATCAAATTATTTTCGGAGTCCGTTATTTTGATATCCCATAATTGAGTGGTGCGCCCTTTGTGTACGATTGTCGCACGGGCAAATACCTCGCCCGATCGGATGCTTTTAACGTGATTGGCCGCAATTTCGATACCTCGAACAAAAAAATTCTGTCCATCCAAGAAAATATAGGAAGCCGTACTTCCGATACTTTCGGCCAGAGCTACGGAGGCCCCTCCGTGCAACACACCATCGGGTTGATGTACTTTTGAATTTACGGGCATTTTACCAACCAAATAATTCTCGCCGACATCGATATACTCTATCTGAAGCGTTTCCATCAAGGTGTTTTTGGTCGCCTCGTTGCAGACCTTCAGTATTTTCTGTTTTACATCTTCCATTCCTCGGTTTTTTACAAAATTAGACAATGAACGCGTCTTCAGTTCCTCTTTTGTCCGTAATTTTCTTATTTCGATAGAATTGCCGCAAATCGACGCTGTGATAATCCTTAGAATAGGCAAAATACCTTATGGGTATTGGAAAATGCTCAAGGCAGTTGCCAAGCACCTCTTAAAACCTATAGAAAGCTAGGATTTACAGGAAGACGACAACTTCGCTGATAATCCTTATTTTTTATGTAACGGAATGAACAGGAACCTTAGTTGGTTCAAAGTCATAAAAAAACCTATATTTGTTTTATTTTAACGAACGTTCAATAAAATGCCGACAATAAAAACCTCTAAAGAACAAGTATTGCAAAGCGTTATCGAAACGATACGGCAAAAAGGTATTGCGAACAGTAGCATGAGCGACCTTGCAAAGCAATGCAATATTCAAAAGTCCCACTTCTATTATTATTTTGAGAACAAAGAGGCGCTGATACAGGAAGTTCTTGCCATGGTCAACAGTTACATGACCTATAACATGAACAAGGTGGTCGACAATCCAGAATTGGACATCGGACAAAAACTATCCGGTATCCGCCTGCTGATCCATAAACTGTTTCTCGACAATGACGGAGGTTGCGTTATGGCCAACACCGCATTGGAATCGGCCCATTCGAACCCCAAGTATTTTGAGGAGATCCGTTCCTTTTTTCAAAACTTTATTACCGGCCTGGAGCGACTTTTACAGGACAGCCATTCTCAAGAAAAGTCACGCTATTTGGCCGAACAGATCGTTCAGGACATTGAAGGGGGCATTCTTTTGATGCGGGTATACCGGAATCCCAAGTATCTTCAAAATGCCATTACGCGTATGTCCAACATTATCTTACCCTGAATGCAAATTATTTATACCCTTTTAAAGAAACCTTTTTTCGCGAAGTATATGGTCACTTGGCGCAACCCTTTGTCGGAGAAACAGCTTCAGGAATGGGAGTCTATTTCGTTTTCAAGCCGTTCCGGCGTATCTGTGAAAGGGCTTTTCGCGGAAAGCCGTACGACGGTTTTAAAGGGAATTATCGTAATGGGACATCCTATGGGAAAAGAGGCCAAAGCCTACTTTTTAAAAAATGGATATACGGATGTGCTCCGCAATCATGGATATCATGTACTGTTGTTCGACCTGAACGGTTTTGGGGAAAGCCCTGTAGGGAACTTTGATTATTTTGAAGATGTTATCGCTGCAGGGAAAGAAGCAAAAAAAAGATATCCCGATCTGCCGATCGGATACCACGGTATTTCTATGGGCGGACAGTTTGCGACCATTGCATTTGCAGAAGAACAGGTATTCGATTTTGCTATAATAGAGAGTGCCGCCAACACCCTTGAAGATTTTTGGATCCACTACCCTATCGCCTACTACGCGCTGCGCTGTATTTACTTTTTTATGCCCAAGTATCGGAAACGGATCAAAATGATCGACCGGATCAAGGAAGCGAAAGGGCTTAAAAAATTGCTTTTGATCTATCTTGAAAATGATGCCGTTATCCGTAACGATGCCGGCCCAAAATTTAAGGATGCCGCTTCCGTTCCCAGTGAATTGGTCATTTTTAAAGGGGCCAAACACGCCCAAATACTAAAATCCGAACACCGTGAAGCTTATTTCAAGCTCTTATTGGATTTTTTTGATACGCAAACTGTTAAAAAATGAATAAAGAAACCGTTATTACCTCCGATGGGTTCCCCATCACCGCACATATGTTCAAAGCTAAAAATGCCTCTGGCAATACTGTTGTCATCTCGGGCGGCGTAGGGTTGCCCCAACGTTTTTTCTTCAAATTTGCCAAATGGCTCTCGGAGCAAGGTTGCCGAGTGTATACCTTCGATTATCGCGGTATCGCCTTTTCCAAAAAAGGGGCAATTGCCAAACTGGAAGCTTCCTACAAGGAATGGGCACAGCAAGATTTTAAGGCGGTTACCGAACATGCAAAGAACGCATGTCCAGAAAACAACATGTTGCATATCGGCCATAGTTTTGGTGGCAATAGTTTGGGCCTTGGGGATGCATATTTGCACTACGATCGTTTTTTGACCGTGGCCTCCCAGTTTGGATACTTCCGGAACTTTCCTGGAAAAATGCAACTGGTTATTTTGGTCGGTTTCGGTTTTTTAATGCCCGTATTGACCATGGTGATGGGCTACTTCCCCAGTCCTTGGTTCGGGCTTGGCGAAGCTTTACCAAAACAAGTGGCCCGCGATTGGGGTATCATGCTACTGCGAAAACGCTCCATGCTGGACTTGGCGAAACGGTACGGAGAAAATTACTATCCTAAAATTGAAGGGCCTATGTTAATGCTCAGTATTGATGATGATACCTTCGCCCCAAAAAAATCGGTCGACGTACTCGCCAATGAGGTTTATAGGAACGCCAAGGTAGAACGGATGCATTTAGTCCCAAAAACCTTTGGACTTTCTAAAATTGGCCACAACGATTTTTTTAGACAACGGCATCAAGAGCAGCTTTGGCCCATTGTTACAAACTGGTTCAATCTTGAAAAATCATGAACGACGCGTACCTAAGAACGACCTATTTTATAGACCATGATCAAACGGAACTTCAGGACCGTGCGAACGACATCGTTTCCGGCCAAGTTTCCGATACTAAAAAGTGTATCGCCCTGTTCAATCATGTGCGGGATCATTACCCCTATGACCCCTACCATTTGGACCTACGTCCACAAACGCTCCGGGCAAGCAACCTTCTAAATCGAAAGCGGGCGTATTGTATAGAAAAAGCGATTCTTTTGTGTGCCCTGTTAAGAGCGGTGAACATTCCGGCCCGACTGCATTTTGGTAATGTGAAAAATCATATTGCAATGGATAAGATCATAAAGATATTAAATACGGATGTGCTGGTATTCCATGGTTGTACCGAAGTTTTTTTAAACAATCGTTGGTTCAAACTTACCTCCGCTTTCAACAGTGCGCTATGCCATAAATTAGGAGTTCCGGTGTTGGAGTTCGATGGAATAAAGGATGCCGTTTTTCAACAGTTCACCGCCGATGGTGACGTTTTTATGGAGTATTTGGAGGAATATGGTTGTTTTGACGACCTTCCGTACGCCAAAATGCTCAGTAGTTTTAAATCCCATTATCCACATATCGCCATTCCTGAAAATCTTGTTCTTAACCTTGCATAGCCCTGATGAAGCCCAAAAAAAATCAAGTACAATATAATACGGTCAACACCTACTCCACCCTGAACGAATTGACCGACGACACGGAATATGTTTGGATCGTGCTACATGGTATCGGTTATCTTAGCCGGTATTTTTTAAAATACTTTGATGAACTCCCTACGGACGAACATTATGTTATCGCTCCGCAGGCTCCGTCCAAATATTATCTCGACAATACCTATCGCCATGTTGGCGCCAGTTGGCTCACCAAAGAGGAAACCGTACTGGAAACCGGCAACCTCTACGCCTATTTGGATGCTGTTTTGGAAAAAGAGAACATTCCATCTACCAAAAAATTAATTGTTTTTGGATATTCCCAGGGCGTTTCCATTGCAACGCGATGGGTGGCACATCGAAAAATAAAATGTGATAAACTGATACTTTACGCTGGCGGGATACCAAAAGAACTTCAACCGTCCAGTTTTTCATTTTTAATGGAAAACAAGACCGAAATCATCACCGTTGTCGGGAACAAGGACCCTTATTTGACCGAAGAAAGAAGGACGGAAGCCACTGTACAAATCGAACGATTGTTTTTGGGAAAGGCCAAAGCACTAGTTTTTGACGGGGTACATGAGGTCAAAAAAAGCGTGATTCGTCAACTGTTTTGACGTAGGTATCCGGTATTTCCGTGTCTATGCCGATATGTCGCCCTTTCAGTGGTAACAATCCAACTTCTGTATTTTTTAGCCTATTTTTCTTCCGATGTTTCCGCTATGGGATAATAATCGATCGCCCGTGTGGTATAGCTATTTTCAGGTGTGACAATTTGTTTTACCCAATTTTTAGGGTCGGCATCATCAAATTGATATACATATTCCCGTACTTCCTCATTTTCGCCAGTTTTTACGGTTTCCCCCGACAAACATCCATCGGCATCGTAACGATAGTTGGTAGTCCTTTCGGGTGTAAACTGTCCTGCATCGGTATCAAAAATAAAATCCGTTTTTAAGAATACTTGCTCTTTTTCGTTGAAAGTAGTTTCTTGTGCCTTGTGGGGGTCTCCGTTCAGAAATTTTTTGGTGAGTACAATGCGTTCCCGACCTCCGAGCTTGTTTTTGCGTGTTGAGGTACGGATGGATTTTTGAAGTACTCCGTTTAAACGGTAACTGACGGTACTTTCGTTTCTATATTTGGTGTAGCTGACCGTTGTTTCATCAATTCCCTCATCGTTTGTTCGAACGATCTTGGTGAGCCGTCCACTGTCGTCGTGCCAGTATTGGTATTGATCTAAAAAATCCTGATCATATGAAATGATCTTCTCCGTAATCTTAAGTGTTTGTAGCGAATCAAAGGTGTATAAATTGGCGATACTGGTTGCCTTGTCAAAGTTACCGCCCCTATAGTTCTCAAAGCGTTTTTCCGTAAGCCGTCCATTTCCATAGGTATAGTACGTTATGGTGTAGTCGGCTTCGTTATAGCGGGTCACAGATTTGGTCAAGCGCCCCTTGGCATCAAATTTATACTCTTCCTTACCGTAGTCGGTACTGACCAAGCTCTTTTTGACCGCTCCTTTCAAATCGAAATCGGCCGTGGTAAATAGTTTAATTTCTTGCGATCGAAGTGTTACCGTGACAAAGGTGGAGCACAATAACAAGGTTGAAATGTAATTTCTTATCATACCGTAAAATTACTTTTATTCCATTAACCAGAACAAAATTAGTACCAAAGATAAAAGGGACGGTTTGCACCGTCCCTTTTTTATATGAAGAAAACACTATGTTCACGTTACTTTACCTCTTCAAAATCAACGTCTTCAACGTTATCGCCCTCTGCTTCCTCGGATGTACCCGCAGCTGCGTCGGCTTCTGGAGCAGCTCCTCCGGCCTGTTGTGCCTCAGCCTGCGCCTTGTACATTTCTTCGGAAGCTACTTTCCACGCTTCGTTAATTTTATCCAAAGCAGGGGTAATCACGGCCAAGTCTTTGGTTTCGTAAGCTTTTTTGAGTTCTTCCAAAGCAGCTTCTATCGGTTGCTTTTTATCATCGGAAAGCTTATCGCCAAACTCCTTTAACTGCTTTTCGGTCTGGAAAATCATTCCATCGGCCTCGTTCAACTTATCGGCAGTTTCCTTTGCGTTCTTATCCGCTTCGGCATTGGCTTCCGCCTCCGCTTTCATTTTTTGGATTTCCTCTTCGGTCAAACCAGAGGAAGCCTCGATACGGATATCTTGTGACTTATTGGTCGCCTTATCGGTTGCCGAAACTTTAATAATTCCGTTGGCATCGATATCGAAAGTAACTTCAATTTGAGGTGTACCACGCTGTGCCGGTGGAATACCGTCCAAGTGAAAACGCCCTATGGTCTTATTGTCGGCGGCCATTGCCCGCTCACCCTGTAATACATGTATTTCTACCGATGGCTGATTGTCCGCCGCGGTGGAAAACACTTGCGACTTTTTGGTCGGGATAGTGGTGTTGGCCTCGATCAACTTTGTAAAAACGTTGCCCATGGTTTCAATACCCAAGGATAGCGGTGTCACATCCAATAACAATACGTCCTTTACATCACCGGTAAGTACCCCTCCCTGAATGGCTGCACCTACGGCGACCACTTCGTCCGGGTTTACCCCTTTTGAAGGTTTTTTACCGAAAAACTTTTCAACGGCCTCTTGCACTGCAGGTATCCTTGTAGAGCCCCCTACCAAAATGATTTCGTCGATATCGCTTTTGGAAAGTCCTGCCGCTTTTAAGGCGGTCTGACATGGCTCGATGGTACGCTTCACCAAATCTTCGATCAATTGTTCGAATTTTGCTTTGGTAAGGGTACGCACCAAGTGCTTAGGTCCTGTAGCGGTAGCGGTAACATAGGGAAGGTTTATTTCGGTCTGTGCAGAGGAAGACAGTTCGATCTTTGCTTTTTCAGCAGCTTCCCGCAACCGTTGCAGCGCCATGGCATCGTCCCTCAGGTCGATACTTTCATCATTTTTAAATTCCTCGGCCAACCAATCGATAATCTTTTGGTCCACGTCGTCACCACCTAAATGCGTATCCCCATCGGTAGACAGTACTTCAAAAACTCCATCTCCCAATTCCAAAATCGATACATCGTGCGTACCACCACCAAAATCGAATACTACTATTTTTTGGTCTACGGTCTTTTTATCGAGTCCGTACGCCAAAGATGCCGCAGTAGGCTCGTTTATAATCCGTTCTACCGTAAGTCCCGCAATTTCGCCCGCCTCTTTAGTCGCCTGCCGTTGGGCATCGTTAAAATAGGCAGGAACCGTAATTACGGCCCTTGTCACATCTTGTCCCAGGTAATCCTCAGCGGTCTTCTTCATTTTTTGAAGAATCATCGCCGATAATTCTTGAGGGGTATACAAACGTCCATCAATATCTACTCTGGGCGTATCGTTGTCGCCTTTTACCACATTGTAGGGTACCCTTTTTGCTTCCTTATCGGATTCGGAGTACTTATTCCCCATAAATCGTTTAATGGAATATATTGTTTTGCTAGGGTTGGTCACCGCCTGTCTTTTGGCCGGGTCACCAACTTTGATTTCTCCTCCTTCAACAAAAGCGATAACCGATGGAGTGGTCCGCTTTCCTTCTGCATTTGGAATCACCACAGGTTCGTTTCCTTCCATTACCGAAACGCAGGAGTTGGTGGTTCCCAAATCTATACCTATTATTTTACTCATGTTATTTATTTTAAATGTTAGCGCCTCTTTTTTTGCGATTCACTCGTTAAATGACAAACAATATGCCAAGACATGAAAACTGACAGGATGTCATTCCCGGTTATCTTTAGGGTGATTTTTAAAAGAGTATTGGGCCATAACGACGCTACTACCTAACGAAGAAGAATGTCGCAACCGGTTTCGTTCTTATACTAAGTATGAGAAGTTGAGCTTGGCGAGGGCAGCTGTGAAAGGTTCATGGTTCATAGCAACCCTATTTGGTCGCAATCAAACCAAGAGGTTGTGCGATGAAGAAAATACAATTTTATATGATATGCCAGCTCGCCATGAGGCCCCTATTCTACAATAGGTGTAATCTCTATTTTACGAAAATCGATGGGTCCATGGTCTCCTTGTATGAATATCGGGCCCGGTTGCGCTTCTTTGTTATCCAAGGCCCCACCGGTCATCCCTGGGATATTTTGGTCGTTGATAATGGTGGTCCCATTTGCGATTACGGTAACCCGGCGACCGATAAGGGTAATCTCAAAGGTCTGCCATTCTCCCGCCTTTTTCGCGACCATTTCGTTCGGCGTTAAAAACCCATAAACTCCTCCAAAGTAAACACTGGACGCTTCCTTACCATAATTGTCGGCGATCTGTACTTCATATCTACCACGCAGATAAAGTCCGCTATTGCTGTCTTCCGGATATCGGAATTCCGCTTTCAATTTAAAATCGCTAAACTTCCGGTCGGAAACAAGGTTGGAACCGGACGCAGGGCTTTTTAAAATCCCCTCTTCAACAATCCATTGGTTCTCACCTTCGGCATGCCATCCGTTCAAGCTTTCGCCATCAAAAAGAGCGACCGTGCCCCCCCAGTTCGAAGCTGCGCGGTACTTTAGTTTAGGCGCCTTTACCGCTGTCCAATCATAACGCTTTCCATCGGTATACACCATAGTACCGTTCAGCGCATCCCCGACCAAGTCCCCTTCAAAGATCATGTTGGATCCGCCCGGTTCCCATTGTGGTGGTATCTCAAATCGAAATGTCGTCTTTTCATAGGATATCTCTGAAATCGGTCGTGCGCTCCCAAAAGCGTACACAAACCTACCTACAAGGGTATGGTTCCCTGAGTGGGTAATTTCCAACCAGGAAGGCAGTTCTTCCCCATCCTTTTGAATGGTCAAATTCCAGCGTCCCTCCAAAGCTTCTGATTCTTGCGACATCGTCACCGAGGAAACCAAACTGAAAAAACACACCAGCAATACCCGTATTACCCTTAACTTAAAAACCATGGAACATATATTTGTTACGCTAAAATAGAACTTATCCGTTACATCCGAACGTTTTGGGTTAAACGACACCTTTGTTTTACGCTTTTTTCCGAAACTAACCCTCCCCAATCGAAACAGGAAAATTTCCATAGTCCTATTTGCCCCTCGCACCATTTCCATACCCGAATTTCCATTGTCCATCTTGTTTGACCAGTCGAAAAAGAAATTGTGTCAACTCCTCTTTAGCAACATCAAAAAAAAGAGGAATTACGAAAATCAGGGCCAAAAGGAAACGAAAGACGTGTCCATTGTGTACTTTTATCCGTACAAAAACAAATACTAATGTCCACTGCAAAAAAAGAGTACAAACGGGTCACCGTAAAATCATTGGTAGAAATGAAGAAGAATGGGGAGAAAATCTCCATGCTTACCGCTTATGATTATTCGATGGCAAAAATCGTGGATTCCGCCAAAGTAGACATCATTCTGGTCGGTGATTCGGCCAGTAACGTTATGGCGGGGCACGAAACCACCTTACCCATTACCTTGGATCAGATGATCTATCACGCCACTTCGGTCATTCGAGCGGTAGAACGTGCTTTGGTCGTTGTCGATATTCCCTTTGGAAGTTATCAAAGTGATCCCAAGGAGGCCTTGCGTTCGGCCATACGGATCATGAAGGAAAGCGGTGCACATGCCGTTAAGCTTGAGGGTGGTGAGGAAATAAAGGAATCGGTAAAACGTATCCTAAATGCGGGCATTCCCGTAATGGGTCACTTGGGGCTTACACCGCAGTCAATTTATAAGTTCGGTACGTACACCGTTCGGGCCAAGGAGGAAAGCGAAGCTGAAAAATTGATATCAGACGCCAAGTTGTTGGAGAAAATAGGATGTTTTGGTATCGTTTTGGAAAAAATACCGGCCTCGCTTACTCAAAAAGTCAGTGAAAAACTTTCGATACCTACCATCGGTATCGGCGGAGGTAAACATGCAGACGGCCAAGTACTGGTCATTCACGATCTGCTGGGTATGACACATGAGTTCAATCCGCGGTTTTTAAGACGGTATATGAATTTATACGAGGATATGGGAAATGCCATCTCCCAATATGTGACGGACGTTAAAACAAAAAGTTTCCCTAGTGACGACGAACAATATTAAAAAAGGCGCTATGAAAAAGGGCCGGAGGTTGAAGCAGATCGGTATCGTTTTGTTGGTGCTATTGAACATAGGTTGTGATCAAGTTTCCAAAGATGTGGTACGCAAAAAGGTCGACTTTGGTGAGTATATTGAAATTGTGCCCGATCATTTTATATTGACAAATGTGGAGAACACTGGTGCAATGCTCGGTTTTGGGGATGATTTTTCGCCTTGGGTAAAAATAATCGTGTTGCAACTGATTCCCGTGCTAATACTTTTCGTGCTATTGTTCCGAGTTTTGTTAAAAAAAACCTTAACCCTTTGGGACGGTACCGCCTTTTCTTTTGTGATCGGTGGCGGCATCGGAAACCTGATCGACCGTATTGCCTATGGCTCGGTAACCGATTTTTTTCAGATACGTTTGGGGTTTTTAAAAACCGGTATTTTTAATATGGCCGACGTGTCCGTTACCCTTGGGGTGCTATTGTTATTGGCCCTTTCCCTGAGCGGTAAAAAAATTGTGGTTTGATGGCATCTAAACTGCGGTCTACAATTTCGAACTTGCAAGTACTCTACGAGGACAACCATCTGATTGCCATAAACAAACGAGCGGGCGATATCGTACAGGGCGACAAAACCGGCGATACCCCTTTGAGCGAGGTTACCAAAGGCTACTTAAAACGGAAATACAACAAACCTGGAAATGTGTATTTGGGCGTTGCCCACCGCTTGGACCGCCCCACTACGGGCATTGTGGTTTTTGCAAAAACTTCAAAAGCCCTCCCCCGTTTAAACAAACTATTTGCCGAAAAGGCCGCGGAAAAAACCTATTGGGCCGTTGTACGCCAAGCACCGGAAAAACACGAAGCTACGCTAACGCATTGGCTGAAACGAAATACGAAACAGAACAAATCGTACGCGTACCCCAAAGAAGTCCCCGAAAGTAAAAAGGCCATACTCTCCTATACGCTCCGCAGTACATTGGATACCCATTTTTTACTAGAAGTAGCCTTAAAGACCGGTAGGCACCATCAAATTCGGGTACAGCTATCCGCCATAGGCTGCCCTATAAAGGGAGACCTCAAATATGGATTTCCCCGCAGTAATAAGGACGGCAGCATTCACTTGCATGCCAGAAGCCTTTCCTTTATACATCCGGTCAAAAAAGAGCCCATTTCCATTCAGGCCGCCCCTCCCAAAGATCCCATTTGGGATGCGTGTGTATAATTTGATTACATTTAATGCCATTTTAACTTTAAAATGATATAAGCCCTTAATAACAAGTTGTTTATGATTCGAAAAAACCTGGTAATACTTGCCCTGTCCGTATTCGCCTCCTGCGGAAGTTACAATTCCATTGATCGGTTTTACAATGCGCATAAAAACGACGATCAGGTAACCGCAGTACGTGTACCCCGTTTTATGCTTAGTCTTTTAAGCACTTTTTCTCCCGAAATGGAACAAATGATTGGTACTACAAAAGATTTGCGTTACATGCAGTTTCCCAGTGCTACCGCAGAACGCACTTCTTTTCTCAACCAACAGATGAATACGATCACAGGGAACAATTTTATAGAAGTGTATCGTAAAAACGATGCCTTAAAAAGAAACGTGGTATCGGTTCGGGAAAAAGGCAATACCGTTCGTGAAATATTGATTTATAATAACAATGCTACCAAAGGCTCTTTCCTCTATTTTAATGGAAGGTTCGACCCGGAAAAAGTACGGGCGATGGCAAAACGGAACGAATTTCAAAAGTTGGGACAAGGATTGGTACAGGAACTGAATATGGATACCTCCCCGAAAACCCCGGAACAATAACCGACACCGCTTCCAACTTAACGGCGATACGCGCGAACACTTTCGATGACTACGGATGCCAAAATCAACGCACCTCCGATAATCGTGGGCCAAGATGGTATTTCGGAAAGGAACAAAGCTCCGATGACTATCCCGTATATGGGTTGTACACTGCTAATGATACTTATCGTGGTCACCGAGAAGTGTTTAAATGTATTGATCAATAGCGTATGGCCCAAGGCCGTAGTCACCAAGGCAACTCCCAATAACCCTTTCCATTGCCCTGGCACCTCGGTTAGGTCGTAAATAAAAAAAGTGGGAATCAATAAAACCGAAACCAATAACAGCTGATAACTCATTAAAACCGACCCCTGGTAGTTACCGACTTTAGTTTTAACGATCAAATTCCTTAAAGCGTAGCATACCGCTGAAAAAAGTCCGAACGCTATCGCCACGGTATGCGAATTCCCAAAATCGATATCGGGTGCCAACAGATAAACACCGCTCAATACCAAAGCCCCCAAGAACAAATGTATTTTTTGAAAACGGGTTTTTAAAAAAACCGGTTCCAAAAAGGCCGTGAACACCGGATAGGTAAATAAGGCCAGCATACCAATGGCTACATTGGAGAGTTGCAAGGCCTCAAAATAGGTGATCCAATGAACGCCCATTAACACCCCGGAAAGGAAAATGGGAGCCATATCCGCTTTTCTAAGGCGAAACGAAATGCCCTTGAACCTGCAATAAGCATATAAAAAAACCAGTGCCAGAATGGAACGGATGGCTATGGTCAGTGGTGCCGGGAGGGTAATATACTTTCCGAAAGGCCCGGAGGTACCCATTAATAGCATGACCAGACCGAGCTCGATAAAATTTCGGGTATGGGGCGTAAATACCTTCAAAGGTCAACGTGTATAGGCCATTGCCTTTTCCCTGATGATCTGTGCCACCGGTTTGTTTTCGAGATGACTTTCGAGCCATGAAATGATATCCAGATACAAAAAGGCCCTTTTTTCATAAGGATCGTTTTCGTAGAGCTTCAATCGGGCATGCAGTTCTTGAAAGGCATCCTGCAACTCGTGCGGATAAATATTTCCAAGATTCCGTAAAAACTTGATCATTTCTTTTTGGACCTCATGCAGATCGTTCATTTTTAATAAAAATTTGTAGGTACTCTTCAATTGTACCTCCAAATGATAGTCCATTCCTGCTTCGTAATGCGCAAACAAGCTCAATACGCGGGCAAAACACATCAGATCTTCCCGCATTTTTAAGTTCCGGTTGTTGATGATCTTGTTCAGATAGACAATACAATTCTTATGATCGCCATCCCCAAAATACAGGCATGCAATTTTATAATACAGCACCATAATATGATGCGCATCAATGCGATCTTTATGCTTGTTTATTCCAAATTCGACAATCTTCACCAAATAAAGGCCTTTGTGGAAGGTGCCCTCCAGAAAGTGCAAATTCAATTTGTTGGCATTGAGATATAGAAAGGCCAATGACGTAATATTATCATTTTTGGGAAAGTCTTTTCCGGCTACAACGGATTCTAATTTTTCCAATGTTTGTCGGAACTGCGAACTGTATTTCACATAGAACAATGATTCCAAAAGGTAGTGGTTGCCCTTTAGAAAAAAGACGGGATTTAGAAATATTTGTTCCTTTTGCTCATAAAAAAGGTCCACCCATTTGCTGGCGTACTTATACGACGACACAAAATCCTGAATTAAAAAACTGTACCAGAGGTGCGCCTTGTACAACCATAATTTCTCCCGAAAACCGAGTTCTTTTAGATCATATTTTGGCAAGTGTTCCTCAAAGTAATGCTTTATCCTTTTAAAATCGGCGTCACTTTGTACATAACCGATCTTTAGCATGATACCATACAGTTGCAAGGACAAGTTGGACAACTTACTGGTCATCACGTTCATGGCAGAAAGGTTCTTGGCCTGTACGGCAAGCTCGTTTGCCCTGTCCGGGATACTTCGGGTAATGTATTGGGTTTCAATAATTTTCTCCAGCTCTACAATTTCATAGGCAATGTTTTTCTCTTCATTTTCGATTGCAATGGCCTTCGCCTTGTCCAACAACTTTAAACTCTGTTTGTACAGTCCTTTTTGGTACAATATGGTCGCAAAATCCAGTTGCTCGCGAATCTGGACACGAATATTCTGATTCACGGGATTGAGCCGAAGACTGACCAGGATTTGCTTGTAAAGGTGTGCCTTTAAATTGGAGAGCTGGGTTTTTTTTACGATCCCACTGTCCAAAATACTTTTTTCGTCGTACTTCTTAATTTTATCGAGCAAATTAAAAAGCGCTAAAAATTTAGCATCGGTATTTACCCCCAGCCTGCCGACGTATAGTTTAAATTGCCGCTTCTCAGACTTGGACAAGGACTTTACCAACACGAAAAGGGCATCTTTATGTACAGTTGTCATCGTAATAAATAACAGTTAAAAACTTGAAATTCAAATTATTAAATTGCGACCAAACCAATTTAACGTTGTAACTATTTTTTCGTAATTTCGGTGGGTCCAACCCGTCGCGCTATATTCGTAGAGGGTACCTAAACTACACAAATATAATGAGTAAAGATAAGGTAGATATTTTTGACACCACCTTACGGGACGGCGAGCAGGTCCCCGGATGCAAGTTAGACGCCGAACAGAAATTGGTGATCGCCGAACGATTGGATGAGTTGGGCGTTGATATCATCGAGGCGGGATTCCCCATTTCAAGTCCCGGTGATTTCAATTCGGTCCACGAAATTGCAAAATTGGTGAAAAATGCAACGGTCTGCGGACTGACAAGGGCCGTCCAAAATGATATAACGGTTGCCGCCGATGCCTTGAAGCCCGCAAAAAGGGCAAGAATACATACCGGGATAGGTACTTCCGATTCACATATTCAGCACAAGTTCAACAGCACAAGGGATAAAATTATCGAGCGGGCGGTAGCTGCGGTCAGTTATGCCAAAACCTTTGTGGAAGATGTGGAGTTTTATGCGGAAGATGCCGGACGAACGGACAATGTATTTTTGGCAAAAGTGTGCGAGGCCGTGGTAAAAGCGGGTGCAACAGTGTTGAATATCCCCGACACCACCGGTTATTGCCTTCCCGAAGAATACGGATTGAAAATAAAATACTTAAAGGAAAACGTTACCGGTATCCATAAAGCCACGCTATCCTGCCACTGCCATAACGACCTGGGACTTGCTACCGCAAATTCCATTGCCGGTGTGGCCAACGGGGCCCGACAAATTGAGTGCACCATTAACGGAATCGGGGAACGGGCCGGAAATACCTCTTTGGAGGAAGTAGTGATGATCTTAAGGCAGCACCCTACCTTAGGGCTTGATACCGATATCAACAGCAAGCTGCTCTATGATACCAGCCAAATGGTCTCACAAAAAATGGGAATGATAGTACAGCCCAATAAGGCCATCGTTGGTGCAAATGCCTTTGCACATAGTTCGGGAATCCACCAGGACGGGGTCATCAAAAACAGGGAAACCTACGAAATTATCGACCCTGCCGATGTAGGCGTTAACGAATCGTCCATAGTACTGACCGCAAGAAGCGGAAGGGCGGCTTTGGCCTATCGCGCAAAATTGGTAGGATACGAACTTACGAAGCTCCAACTTGATGAAGTCTATCAAGAATTTTTAAAGTTTGCCGACAACAAAAAGGAAATTTTGGATACCGATATCCATGACATCATAACGGCGACGGACCTGAACATTGAAAGTGTTTTGTAAATGCAATTGAAAATAGCACTTTTGGGTGGTGACGGAATTGGGCCGGAAGTACTGGCCGAGTCGGTGAAGTGCCTACAGGCGGTCGCGGAGACCTTCAATCATAATTTTACCTTCGAAAAAGTGCCCATTGGCGCCATTGCCATTGAAAAGTACGGTACTCCACTACCCAAAAAAACCTTGGAAGTGTGTGCCGATTCCGATGCCTCGCTCTTTGGCACTATCGGTACTCCGGAGTATGACAATTCCCCTTCGTTGAGTATTCGCCCTGAACAAGGGCTATTACAGCTCCGAAAAGAACTTGGCCTTTTTGCGAACGTCAGGCCCGTAATGATGTTTCCTGAAATTATCAAAAACTCACCATTAAGCAAAAAAATGGTGGCCGGTACCGATTTTGAGATTTACAGGGAACTCTCGGGAGGTATTTACTATGGCGAAAAAAAACTGGAAAACAACGGTACGCTAGCCACCGATCAATGTTCGTATTCCGAAAAGGAAATCAGTAGAATTGCCCACAAAGCATTTAAAGCCGCTAAAAAAAGACGAAAGAAAGTAACTTTGGTCGACAAGGCGAACGTTCTTGAAACCTCGCGCCTATGGCGAAAAGTGGTCATGACGATATCGGAAAGTTATCCGGAGGTAACCTTGGAATGCCTGTATATCGATAATGCGGCGGTGCAACTCTTGTTAAATCCAACGGCATTCGATATCATTTTGACCAGTAACATGTTCGGCGATGTACTGTCCGATCAGGGCAGTGTCATCATTGGGTCGCAAGGACTGCTTCCATCGGCTTCCATTGGAGAGTACCATTGTATGTTCGAACCGGTACATGGGTCTTACCCCCAGGCAAAAGGACTGAACAAGGCCAATCCGGTTGCTTCTATTTTCAGTGCGTCCCTACTGTTGTCCCATTTTGGCTTGAAGGAAGAATCACGGGCTGTCATCGCTTCCGTACGAAAATCGTTCAAAAAGAAAATTGTAACACCTGATATTCTCGGTAGCAGCAAATATGGAACGAACTATGTGGGCGACTTTATCGCCGACCATATCACCGATATTGATGACGATATGAATATGAACGACGAAAACATCGGCTTGGGAAAATCCACCATTATTTAATACCATTTCAAAGTTAAAATGGTGTAATACCTTTATTCGTTCAAAAGATTTTGAACAAAAGCTTCAAAAGTATTTTTGAATTCAAGATGTTTTTCCCCGGTTGCAGGACCGTTAAAACCGGTATGTATTTTTCGGACTTCCCCTTTTTTGTCGATTAATATCGTAGTTGGATAGGATAGTACATGGTTCAGCATAGGCAGCTTTTCCTGAGCTTTTTGCTTGTCGGAGGTACCATATTGTGCTAAAACAATGGGATACTCCACTCCAATACGCTCCTTTAACCTTTCAATACTTTTAAAAGCGCCGGTCTCGGTCTTGGCATATTCGAACGCCAACCCAACTATTTCTAGATTCTCTTCTTGGTTCCGTTTTAAATAGTCAACATAAAATTTGGTTTCGTCCAAACAATTAGGGCACCAAGTACCCATAATTTGTACCAATACCACCTTACCTTTAAAACGGTCGTCATCCAAGCTTACTATTGTACCGTTGGCATCCGGAAAGGCAAAGTGGAACCGATCATAACCCGGTTTCAAAAAGGTAAGCGAATCGGCATTGGGAAGTTCAAACTGTGGGTTACGCCTTGCCAAAAAAGGCTCTTGAAAATGATTTCCCGAAAAAAAGGTTCCTTCCAAGGTACTATCCGTGGCCCGGGCCGCAAATAAAAAGGCGTGTGCACCGTCGAATGCCGATAGTTTTAGGGAATCGCCGTTAACGATCCCTTCCAAATAACGGTAATCGCCGGTAGTTGTTCTGAACGTACCGGTAACCTGATTTCCCTTCTGGGAAAAAATACCCTTTCCCAAATATTCGTCTTCCGTATCTCCACTAAATAAGGTTTCCCATATCCCGGCAACATTCGTGTTATGGGCTTTGGTCTCATCAAAACGGGTAGGTTCGCCATATACGGCGGTAAAAGGTACCACACGGTCCAAACTTTCTTTGATAAAAGCCCCTTGCATTGCCGTTTCGGTAAACGTACCTGCCAAATACCCCTCAAAAACAGGGGCCCTAATCAAAATGGAATCGTTGGTGATCTCAATTTCGTCGACAAGAATGGTTTCCGTACCGTTGAAAATTTGCAGCGCATACCCCCCATTTTCCGATGTGGTCCATGCAAAATTGAAAGGAAGCGTCTGCCCGTCCGTAATCTTTAAAGCTGCGCGCCAAATCCCATCTTTTGGTACGGCAGTCTTTTGGCGTTCACATCCCGAAAGCAGTATAAATGCCACCACAAAAACGAAGAGATTTTTCATGTCTTTAAGCTTAAACCCTATCGGGGCGATTATTGATGGCAAACCTACGCTAAAAAATAAATCAATTCCAAAGAATCGCTATTGAATGTCTAGGGGCATTGTTTTATCTTTACGCGTTTTAAAACCGACCGATGAACATCTCTTACAACTGGCTCAAACAATTTTTAAACCTGGACTGGGAATCCCAAAAAACGGGAGAACTGCTAACGGATATTGGTCTGGAAGTAGAGGGGATAACTGCCTTTGAATCGGTAAAGGGCAGCTTGAAAGGCGTAGTTGTAGGACATGTGCTAACATGTAAAAAACACCCTAATGCCGATCGGCTCAAACTCACGACCGTCGATATTGGTGACGCACTGCCCCTACAAATTGTCTGCGGTGCGCCCAATGTAGTAGAAGGACAGAAAGTGCCGGTAGCCACTGTGGGTACGGAACTTTATGACGCCGATGGCAAGCCATGGACCATTCGCAAGGGGAAAATAAGAGGCGAAGAGAGTTACGGAATGATCTGTGCCGAAGATGAATTGGGCTTGGGCAAGGGTCATGATGGCATTATGGTCCTGGACCCTTCGTTGGTACCTGGCACCCCTTGTTCCACCATTTTTGAGATCGTTCAGGACGAGGTATTTGAAATTGGCCTTACCCCAAACAGGGCGGATGCAATGAGCCATTTCGGTGTTGCTAGGGACCTAAGGGCCGGCCTAAAACAACAGGACCTGCAAATAGAGCTGATCACACCATCGGTAAGCCAGTTCAATGTGGACGATCGATCCCTAAGAATTGAGGTGCAAGTAGCGGATAGTGCGCTGGCACCGCGGTACTGTGGCCTTTCTATAAGTAACCTAACGGTGAAAGCTTCACCGGATTGGTTACAGCATCGCTTAAGGGCCATTGGCCTAACGCCCAAAAACAATGTCGTTGATGTCACCAATTACGTGCTGCACGAACTGGGACAACCGCTACACGCCTTTGATGCCGACCGCATCTTCGATAAAAAGATTGTTGTGAAGACCGTGAAGGCGGGAACAAAATTCATGACTTTGGACGGGGAACAGAGGGAACTCCACGAGGACGACCTTATGATTTGCGATGGTGAAAAACCAATGTGTATCGCCGGTGTTTTCGGAGGTATCAATACAGGAGTTACCGAGGGGACCACTTCGATTTTTCTGGAGAGTGCCTATTTTGATCCGGTTTCCATTCGAAAGACGGCAAAACGCCATGGCCTCAATACGGATGCCTCTTTCCGTTTTGAACGGGGTATCGATATCGAACAGGTGGAATACGCCCTCAAGCGTGCCTCACTTTTAATTACGGAAATTGCCGGCGGCACCATTTCGTCCGATATTATCGATCTATATCCTAAAAGAGCGGATGACCATCAAGTATTTCTAACGTTCAAAAAAGTGCATAGCCTGATTGGCCAGGAGATTCCAAAAGACACCATAAAATCCATTTTGGCTTCCTTGGAAATACAGGTAAAAAATGTGACCGAAACAGGGCTTGGACTCTCCATTCCCTCCTATAGGGTAGATGTGCAGCGCGAAGTTGATGTGATAGAGGAGATTTTGCGCGTTTATGGCTATAACAATATTGCCTTTACCGAAAAATTGAACGCCTCCATTGCCCCTACTTCCAAATTGGAAGATTACAAGCTGCAACGGATAATTGGTGAACTATTGGCCGCTTCCGGTTTTTACGAAATCATGACCAACAGTCTCACCAGTACAAAATACCACGAACATATATCAGAAGCGGCGAAGGCACAAGCGATAACAATGCTGAACCCCTTGAGCAACGACCTATCGGTAATGCGACAGTCGATGTTGTTCGGTGCCTTGGAAGCGGTTTCCCATAATATCAATAGAAAAAGACAGCACCTTAGGCTGTTCGAGTTTGGACAGACCTATCACCAATTTACTGCAGAAAGGAGAGCGGAACGCAAACATCTGGTGCTGTTGGCTACAGGAAATCGAGAACGGGACAGCTGGACCGGTGCAACCCAAAAATCGGATTTCTTCTATGTACGCGGTATGATCGAAAATGTATTGCAGCGATTGGGAATCAATGACATACGGCCTATACCGGTGGATCAGCCTCTTTATTCCGAGGGCATAACCTTGACCTCGAACAAGCGAAACTTGGCCGAAATAGGTCTGGTTCAAAAATCGGTCCTCGATAAATTTGGCATCGCCCAAGAGACGATATTTGCCGATATCGATTGGGACGAGGTACTCAAATTGGCCGGGGCGAAAGCCATTGTTTATCAAGAAATTCCAAAATATCCCGCCGTAAAACGTGACTTTGCCCTTTTATTGGACGATTCCGTTGCTTTTAACGATCTATATCAACTAGCGCTGCAAACCGAAAAAAAACTGTTGAAGGATGTCAGTCTTTTTGACGTGTACATGGGAGATAAGTTGCCGAAGGGAAAAAAATCCTATGCCTTGAGCTTTACCTTACAGGACGAACAAAAAACCTTGACGGACAAGCAGATCGATAAAATTATGAAGAAACTACAGACGCGGTTTGAAAAAGAACTACAGGCCGAACTTCGTTGACAAACCTTTATATCTTTGCTGGTAGGAAAACACTATCGATTTCATGGATGACCCCGTTGCATTGGTTCTCGTCCGCGGTCGTGATCCTCGCGGAGTTCCCATTGCTATCGGTCAGTACAATATCGATACCGTCCATGGTGGCGATAAGCTTATCGCCTTGAACCGTAGTGAAGCTGGCCGTTCCCTTTCCACGGCACATTGCTTTTAGAATATAGGATGCCGAAAGGTTTCCAGCAATGATATGATATCGAAGTAACGCTTGTAGGTCATTTTTGTTTTCGGGTTTTAAGAGTGTTTCCATTTGTTCTTGGGAAAGCTTTTCAAAGGCCGAGTCCGAAGGGGCGAAAACTGTGAACGGACCCTTTCCGGACAAAATGTCCTCTAGATCAGCAGCACGCATGGCCGTTAACAATACTTGATGATGGTCCGAATTTTGAGTGTTGGTAACAATGGATTCACTAGGATCCATTATGGGTTTTTCATTGGAATTTTGTGCACAACAAAGATTGAGGAAAAGAAATAGGCACGCACAACATAACTGGTAAAAGTAGGACATCATTTGATAATATTTGGGAACGGAAACCGATAAAACGCCGATTTCGTCGGTAAGATACACTGGTTTGCCGGAATACCATGTTAAAAGAAAGTGCCATTCAAAGAAATTAACCTTATCTTAACATGTAAGTTCAACATGGTATTTCAAATGCGGTGACTATTTGTTAACTTTACAATGCTAAAGAAAAAGAAATGAGATTACAAAAAACCAACATCGAGCAAAAGCTCGAAAAAGTTCGTTCTACAACTTCAAATACCGATACCATACTAGCGGAAGTGCATCGGATTCTTCAAAAAGATGCACAGGAAAATGATCGTATCGAAAAAAATTTTTCAGGAGGAAAAGCACTGGTGACCAATGCATTCGATTTTGATTTATTGGAAACCGATCGTATTTATCATATCGACCAAATCAAAAAAATCTGTATCGATTATCGGTTGCGCTTTTTGAACTCCAAATATTTTAAGGGGGAAATACCGCAGGAAGCCATATCCAAGATCAAACAGTTGGAGAAAGCCCATGAAATAGAATTGACAGGATTTAAAATTGTAGCCCCTTCAAAACTTTTTAAATTAGAGGATAAGGACGACCCTTTATTGTTCGCACCTATTGGAAACGATTACTTTTACCTGATACACAAATGGGGCAATGACCTACACCCGTTAAGAAAATTGTTGGTGTGGCCGTTTAAGGGCATTGTAAACCTTACCGTACTGGTAATGTTGATCAGTTATGTCTGTACTTCTTTGGTTCCTTCAGGTCTGTTTTCGAAAACAGCTACATCGAGCGAATTTTGGATCATTTATTTTTTCATGTTCAAGAGTATCGCTTCCGTCGTTATTTTCTATGGATTTGCTTTAGGGAAAAACTTTAACCCCGCTATTTGGAACAGTAAATACTTTAATGTCTAGCACCGACATTATTTAAAGGGCACAACGTTTTCTTAAAGTACCTAAGCTAGCCGCAAGTATCTATCCTCCCTATTAAGATACCGGGACCGTGTTATACTGTGAAGTGGTTTAAACTTTTTCTCCCGAACCCTTGGGAGGCTAAAAGATGATGCTTTTTCACGCTTCTTCCGACTTTTTTCCTTCCGTATCCCGGCTATCCTCCTCAAAATAGGCCTCAAAAGAGCGAAGAATCATGTACCGCATCGGGATTGCTTCAATCCAAAAAACTAAAATGGTATATGCCCATTGGTGAATGCCCATGTGGATCCTTACGGAAGGTCTGGATTGGACATGGACCAAAACCTCGGACCGGCCGTATAGGGCAATTATGATTTGTATCGAAAAAGGTAGGTTTTACGAAGCTGTCCAAAAATGTAGCTTTTAAAGCAGCTCAAGCATATACCTTTTGATATTGGCATCCTTGTAAATCTTTTGGATTCTATCATGGTATAACCTTGTAAATCTTTGATTTTTAGCAAGGTTACCAAACAGGGATTCTTGTTTTATAAAAGACAGGCTGTCAGTTTCTGTTCGTTTGGCCGCTTCATGAAGTTCGGCACCCATAGCATCGATAATTTCAATTGGCTTCCTATCCTTATCGATTCCCTTATCACTATAATAGCACCAAGCAGCGATGACCAATGTGGCGCATTGTATGTTTCCGCCAGTAGCTAAATTCTCCTGTAGTGTAGTAATCAAAAATTTAGGCAACTTGGCCGAGCTTTCCGAACAAATACGGCTGACGCTGTCTTTGATATTTGGGTTGGCAAAACGCTCTAGCAAACCGTCTTTATAGTCCTCCAAATCAATGCCTTCGATATTTCCCAAAACTGGAGTAGCTTCTGCATCCAAAAAGCCGCGCAAATAAGTGGTGAAGGTTTCGTCTTCCATACAAGCATTGATGGTGGTGTGGCCGTATAGCGCCCCCAAAAGCCCCAAGACCGAATGCCCGGCATTGAGAAGTCGCAGTTTCATTTTCTCATAAGGCTCCACATCGGGTACGAATTGTACGCCTACTTTTTCAAAGGCCGGTCGCCCATTCGAAAATTTATCTTCTACGACCCATTGTATAAAAGGTTCGCAGGTAACGGGCCAGGCATCTTGTATGCCATAAGTTAGTGCTAAGGTTTCGATATCCGTTGGGGTTGTCACCGGCGTAATGCGATCTACCATACTATTGGGGAACGCCACTTGTTGTGCTATCCATTCCGCCAGGTCAGGATCTTGCTTTTGGACAAAGGCAAGTAGCATCTTTCTTGCCATGTCTCCATTATGCTCGATATTGTCACAGGACAAAATGGTAAAAGCGGGCAAACCCGCATCGCGCCGCCTTTTTAGGGCCGTGGTTAAAAACCCATATACGGTTTTAGGTTCCAGTGGATGCTGTAGTTCGTGTTGAATGTCGGGGTTATCAAAATTGAAGTCCCCCGTATTAGGATTAAAATTATACCCTCCCTCGGTTATCGTCAGCGATACGATCCTAGTATCCGCATCTGCCATGCTAGCGATAACGGGTTCGGGGTCCTCGATTCCCATTTTGAAATCAACTATGGCCCCGATGACTTCGGCATTGATTTTTCCGTTTGGGTGTTTGACCATCAAGGTATAGAGGTGGTCTTGGATTTTAAAAATGTCACGGAGTTTGGAATCCGCTTCGCGTAATCCGATTCCGCAGATATTCCACGCTGGGGCACCGCCGCCTTTTTTTAAAAGGTGTAGATAGTAGGCAAGGTGGGCCCTATGAAAGCCGCCGACCCCGATATGTACGATTCCCGTTTTATTCGCGGAACGTGAATACATAGGCACGGGTATATGATTTCCTATTGCTGTTAAATTCGTTTGATTGAGTTGTATCGGGTTTTCCACGCTAATCTGCTGTATTGGTTTTCCCGCGTTTCAGCGCCCAATAAGCTAACACGAAATAAATGCTGGTACAACCGAATGCGCAGGTATAAAAAAGTTCTCTATTTTCGATATAATCTGTTTCCGTAGCACTTCCGAATAAAACATTACCGGCCAAAACCAAGGTAGCGATCAAAGCCGAAATAGCAACGAATTTTAATCCCTTCGAGAACATTGAAACATCCTTGGCAACAACAGCTTCATTTTTTGCTTGCTCTACGTGAAAGCGTTCAATGGCTTCATTACGAACTTCTTCTTCCTTGACCTCCTTTGCAAAGTTCTCTTTTGCCCCGTATTTAGATGCGAGCAGCGTATACACCGCGATGGTAAAAAACCAAGTAGGGATAAAGAGATAAAAGAAAGACATCACATCAAGCACATTTAAGCCAAAACCGAAAACCAAGCCCAAGCCCCACGACGCCATGGCAGGCATACTAAAGCTAAGCTTACGGTACGAAGACCAATAGCGGGTGTAGCCAATTCGTGGGAAAATTTGATGTTCCGCAAATACAATCGCCCCCACAGGAACGACCAGCAGCCCTGCGTAGGTGAGTAGCGGTAATATTTGTGAAAACACAAAGGGAAAACAGGCTACAGCAATGGTGACCATACCCACTACGATGGTCGTTTTCTTTCGAGAATGGTTGAAGAAAATCGCTTGTGCGGCCAAACCTGCCCTATACAAATTGGTAATAGCGGTCGTCCACCCCGCAACAATAACAATAACAAAACCGGACCATCCAAGGGCATAATAGGCCACATCACCTGGGTCGAGTTCTACTATAGATTTTCCTAAAATTACAGCAGCACCGGCTCCCATGATTCCGGCAGCGATCCATGCGACATAATGCCCGAACATCATGCCGGTACTGGTGGCATAACCGTAGCTTTTCTTTTTGGCAAAACGCAAAAGTGCCATATCGATCAATCCGAAATGGGTTATGGTATTTGCCGCCCAAGCAAAGCCGATGACTTCGACCAGTCCGATTCCAGGTTGTCCATCACTGTTGATTCCTGTCCAAATACTCTGATCCCCCAGAGTTATAATGTCGGCCCATCCCGCAGGTAACGTTTTATCCAAAACATCTAATGACAAAGCGGGAAGGAGCACCATAGCGCCACTGGTAAACATCACAAAAAGCCAAGGCGCACAGATGCCCGAAAATTCTGAAACGGCATTAAAACCATAGAGCGCGATGAAAACCACAACAATGCCCACCATCAAAACGATCAAAACAAACCAGACGTTGGTGGGATACCAATTGAGTTGCGCAGGAATATCAAAGGCAAAACGCACGGCAGTGGCCGATACGGTAATCATAGCAGCCGAAATTACCGAAAAGATGATGACATTGGCCCAATTGTACAACTTGGTCATCGAATCGCCCGCAATCTTATTCAGATAGGTGTAAAGGCTCAATCGCGTATCAACGGCAATGGGAGAGGTAATAAACCGCCAACTCAGTACGGCTAGAATATTACCGATTAGAAGCCCGAGAAGGATATCCATCGTTTTGGCACCGAGTGCGACAAAGGTCGCCCCAATAACAAACTCTGTTGCCGCAACATGCTCGGCAGCGTAGAGTCCAGCAAAATGCGTCCAATCGTGTAATTTGTGTTTGGCTACTGGTAATTGTTCTTCGTCAAGATCCTTAAACTGGTCAAAATCATTGTCGGCACGCATGGGCTTGGCTGGTTTTTAAGCGAAGACCTACAAGATAATACTTTTATGGTACCGATGTTGGAGAATTGAAGTTGTTTGTATGCCGGTGCATTTTCCAAATTCGTTTTATGAAACTATTTAATACCATTTTAACTTTGAAATAGCAAGTACGACAATGCAATTGTTTTTTAGGTATTCAAGTTAAAATTCCTGTCCCCAGCTTGACTAGTAACAGCCTTTTTAACCAAGAACAGTTGAAAAGAAATGATTCATTAACGCTATTTCAAAGTTAAAATGGTATTACTTGTGCAGACGAAGCTATTGTTATTGCTATGCTTGCTCTGGTACTATTTTTCCAGTATGGCGTATGGAATGCCATCGACATCCAGATTATCGATTACGGCCGGCTGTTCTCCGATAAATACACGCAGTATGCCACCTTTTTGCGAACCTATTTTTTTGTACCCGATTACCAAAAAGTTGTTTCCTTCATCATAAGTAACGGCGGTGGCCGTTTCTATTTCGTATTCCAAATTTCGTTTTTGATCAGAGAGAAACTGCTCAAAGTCGTACAGGACGATCAAATTGGAACTGAAATTATAGATTGCCGGTAAAAAGGAATAAGCGGCATTATCACCCGGGGGCATAATGTAGTAAAGGCTGCCAGAACTGTCAAAAGTGTGAAAATCGGAAGCGGCGAACTCCGTAGGCAAGTCCTCCCGGTACCTTACGGTTTCTTGAGAAAGCGTTTGACTGTTCATTATGGTATGTAAGGTATCATAGGAAACGATTACATCATTATTGGCATCTTTGATCAACCGCCGCGCATCGGTGCCCAAATTCATTTCAATGATAAAGGTATTGGTCGCCGCATCCATAACATAAAGCTTGTTTTCATTTACCGTTACCAAATCGGATGTCAATACAAACAAACGATTATTGGCGAATACCAAATGTTCCGGTTTCTGGACCATGGGAATATCGACAGGGTCACCACCTTGATCGCCTGTAGGTATGGCCCGGATAAAATAGTTGGTTTCCGTGTCGTTCTCCACTACTCCATAGCCGATATACACGGCATCATCGCTATGTGCGATACCAAGTGCCGTGAGACCACAATCTCCCAAATCTTCAAAAATGGTGGCGTCCTGTGCCGCATCGGTACTAAAATCGTATTTGGTGTAAGCACCACCACAGGGTCCTGTAGTATTGTAAAAGGAAATTACGTTTCCGTCCCTATAGGTAAAATCTGGTTGGTCCGTTGTTCCAAATGGGGCAGCTGTGGGATTCATGGTAATTACCTCACCATTGGCGTTCAACGATTTACTGGTAATCGTATTTCCACTGTCCATCAATAAGGTGTAATCGACCGCTGCTCCCACTGTGGGTCCATCGCCCGGGGTATCCGAACCATTTTCAGAACTACTACAGGAAACAAGGGCAAATACCGCCAAAAAGAGGCCGCAAAAAGTGTAGGTACGCATAATGTAAGTATTTGGGTTTTTACTGGTACTATACCGGAACCGCGTACATTTTAGCTCGCAATTCCTTAATGCCCTTATCGGACATGTATTCATCGAACGTCAAATGACGATCAATATTGCCTTTTGGGGTCAGTTCAATGATACGATCGGCTACGGTTTGCGCAAATTCGTGATCATGGGTAGTAAACAATACCGTTCCCTTGAAATTCTTCAATGAATTATTAAAAGCGGTAATGCTTTCCAGGTCCAAGTGATTCGTAGGCTCGTCCAACATTAATACATTGGCACGCAACATCATCATTCTACTGAGCATACACCTTACTTTTTCACCACCGGACAGCACGGTACATTTTTTAAGGGCTTCCTCTCCGCTGAACAACATTTTACCCAAAAATCCCCTTAGGTATACCTCCTCGCGCTCTTCTTCGGTTTTTGCCCATTGGCGTAACCAGTCGACCAAACTTACCGCTTGGTTAAAATATGAGGAATTGTCCGCGGGAAGGTAGGATTGTGAAGTAGTGATGCCCCATTGCAAATCACCGTTATCCGCGCGTTTCCTTCCGTTTACAATTTCGTAAAATGCGGTAGTAGCCCGCGAATCCTTTGAAATAACCGCAACCTTGTCCCCTTTTGCCAAATTCAGGTTTAACCCTTTGAACAATACCTCACCATCCTCGGAAGAAGCGGAAAGATCATTAATGTTCAGTATTTGATCGCCTGCCTCACGCTCCCGATCAAAAATAATGGCGGGGTATCTTCGACTGGACGGTTTGATGTCCTCGACCTTTAATTTGGAAAGCATTTTTTTTCGGCTCGTAGCCTGTTTGCTTTTTGCGACGTTAGCGCTAAAACGCATGATAAACTCCTGTAGTTCCTTTGCCTTTTCCTCGGCCTTTTTATTCTGTTGTGCTCTTTGCCGCGCTGCCAACTGGCTGCTCTCGTACCAAAACGTATAGTTACCACTATATAAATTGAGTTTACCAAAATCGATATCGCCGATGTGGGTACATACGGAATCTAGGAAGTGACGGTCGTGGGACACTACGATAACGGTATTTTCGTATCCACCGATAAAATGCTCCAACCAACTTATGGTATCGTAATCCAGGTCGTTGGTAGGTTCGTCCATGATCAAAACATCCGGATTTCCGAACAACGCCTGTGCCAAGAGTACCCTAACCTTTAACTTGGAGTCCATTTCGCCCATTGTAGTATAATGCAAGGTTTCGTTGATGCCCAAATTGGACAGTAGCGCCGCCGCATCACTATCGGCGTTCCAACCGTTCATTTCCTCGAACTGTACTTGTAGTTCCCCTATTTTGTCGGCATTTTCATCGGTGTAATCGGCATACAGCGCATCGATTTCCTGCTTTATTTTAAAAAGAGGGGTATTTCCCATTACTACGGTCTCCAAAACCGTGGCCGTATCGTATGCGTTGTGATCCTGTTCCAGAATGGACATTCTTTTGCCCGGTTCAAGGTGTACATGCCCTGAGGTGGGTTCAATTTGTCCCGATAAAATTCGCAGAAATGTAGATTTGCCAGCGCCGTTCGCACCGATAATCCCATAACAATTGCCTTGCGTAAACGATACGTTCACTTCATCGAACAATACTCTTTTACCAAATTGGACCGATAGATTGGAAACCGACAACATAACTACTGTTTTAAAATTTCGTGCAAAAATACGCAAAATAAGTTCCGTCGGCCAATAAACGTTGATTGCATGTCGCTTGACGAAAAGCAAGGGCCAAACCCCTAATATTTAACGCCCTATTAACAGCAAAGGCCCAATGCCTTGCTTACTTTTACCTTGCGTAGCGCTAGTTTTATGATAAAAAAATTACTATATCCCCTCGTTTTAGTAGTAATAGGTTGCGGTGAAGGAGTATTGAATACCCCTAAGGTACATTTTGCAGGAGAAATCGTCAATCCGACCAGTAAACATGTGGTATTACTAAAAGGAGACCGGGTCATCGACTCTGCTCAACTTGATGCCACCAACCGCTTTGCCTTCAACTTTGACTCGTTGCCCACGGGGCTATATCACTTCAACCATTCGCCCGAACTGCAGTACATTTATTTGGAGCCCGGCGATAGCATTACAATTCGATTGAACACCATTGATTTTGACGAATCTTTGGCATTTTCCGGGAAAGGTAGCGAGATCAGCAGCTTTCTGTTAGAAGTGTTTTTGGCCAAAGAAGCCGAAGCTCCTTTGATCAACGCATATTATACCCTGGAGGCGGGAGCCTTTTCACTCAAAATCGATTCCCTTAAAAAGTCGAAGATGGACATGCTTGGGGACTTGAAAAGTGATGGTGAAGTATCCGGGGAAGAAGAAGCCATTGCATTGGCCAGCATTTCGTACACCTACAATACGTTTATGGAGAAGTATCCTTTCAAACATAAACAGTTGGCCCATCAGGGCGTAATGGAAAGCTTGCCAAAAGGGTTTTATAGTTATCGCAAATCGCTTGATTACGGTGATGAAAAGCTGGTGTACCTGCGTCCCTATTACAATTTCATGCAACATCACATTCAAAACCGGGCCTATATGGATTGTTCCGAAAAATGTGCCGTGAACGAAGCTATTGTGAGGGACCAACTGCACTTTAACCAGCACAAAATGCGAATGATCGACAGTTTGGTCACCGCTAAGGAGCTAAAGGACAACCTTTACCGTTATGTTGCTTTCGATTATCTTTTGAAGGTACACGACACGGAGGAAAACAATCGAAAATTTATCGAGGAGTTTCACGAACTGTCACAGAACAATAAGCATCTGGAGGAAATTGACAATCTGTACCACGGTATTGAAAACATTCAACCCAATAAGTTCATACCCGAGCTTTATGTATCGAGCATGGATGGTGACACCATTTCACTTCGTGAAATTTCCGAAAAGGGGAAAACCGTTTTTTATTTTTGGTCCGGTTCGGAAAAAAGACATTTTAACAATATTAAGGCCAGGATAACAAAATTGAGCGAAGAACACCCTCGCTTACGATACGTTGGAATCAATATGAAAACCAATGAGCCAACTTGGAAGGCCATGGTAGAACGATCGGGCCTAGATAAAAGCTTACAGTTTAGGGCCGATGATTTTGAAGAGCTTACGAAATCATTGATTATTTATCCGCCCAATAAATGCGTTATTACCGAGGACGCAAAAATTGTCGATGCTTTTGCGAACATCTATTCCGAATTTTAGACCCCATACCGAACAACATACGTACGCGTCAAGAACAACGAAACAGTCTTACGGTAACAATAGTAAAGAAAATCGTTTATAGCAATACCAGCATAAAAAAAGACCGCTACGGGCGGTCTTTTCTTTTATTTTGAGCGAAAAACGTCGCCTTTAATTATCCTTTTTATAGTCGGCCAAAAACTTCTCAAGACCAATGTCGGTCAACGGGTGCTTTAACAGACCTTCTATTGCGGACAGTGGCCCTGTCATGACATCGGCGCCCAACTTGGCACAATCGATAACATGCATGGTATGCCGTACGGAAGCCGCCAATATTTCGGTGGCAAAAGCATAATTGTCATAAATCATTCTAATCTCCGCGATAAGGTTGAGCCCATCCGTAGAAATGTCGTCCAATCGCCCGATAAACGGAGAAACGTAAGTTGCTCCCGCCTTTGCCGCCAATAGCGCCTGACCCGCAGAAAAAACCAAGGTACAATTGGTACGTATACCCTTGTCGGAGAAATATTTTAATGCCTTTACACCATCTTTGATCATCGGCACTTTCACTACGATCTGGTCGTGCAGTTCGGCAAGCTCCTCCCCTTCCTTGACCATGGCTTCAAAATCTGTGGCGATTACTTCCGCAGATACATCACCTTCTACAATGTTACAGATATCAACATAATGTTTTAGGATGTTGTTACGTCCGCCAATACCTTCTTTGGCCATTAACGATGGGTTTGTGGTCACACCGTCCAAAACACCCAATGCCTGGGCTTCGCGGATTTGATCTAAATTTGCCGTGTCTATAAAAAATTTCATTTCCTTCCTAATTTATGTTGATATTGATTTTGTCCTCAAATAGCATCCGACAACCACCGGACGATCGTTCTAAAGATTTGGCAAAATTACAACTTATAATGTTTTAATAACATTTTCTCGAACACTTTCTGGGGCAACAACCGCTTTAGGGAAACCGAAGTTTTCTGTAAAAATGCTCCCACCTTGTAATGAATTTTTGGGGAAGGGTGCGCAATAATCTTGAGGATCGATTTTGCAACCTCTATCGGATCTCCACCTTGGTCGACATCATCGTTCAGTGCGTTCAAAGTATCCGCGTAGGTCGTGTAAGGCGAATCTTTTGAAGCGGCGGTGTGAAAACGGCCGGCGGCGATATTGGTGGCATAATCGCCGGGAGCCAAGTTCGCAACGGTAATTCCGAACGATCGCACCTCCATACGTAAGGCTTCCGAAACAAGTTCGAGGGCACCTTTGGAGGCGGAATAGATCCCGCGGTAGGGCAACCCCATATACCCTGCGATGGAAGTAATGTTGATGATCAAACCGTTCTTTTGTTTTCTCATTTGCGGCAGTACCGCTTTTGTCATCCGCAATGGGCCGTGAAAATTAATGTCGAAAGCGTTCATAATGGCATTTTCCGGTGTTTCTTCTAAAGGTCCGGTAATCCCGACGCCGGCATTATTGATCAACACGTCAACCCGCCCCTCCTTTTCCAACAAACGGTGTATGGCCGTTTGTATGCTTTTTGGCTCACGCACATCCAACTCTAATAAGGGAAAATCATTAAAATCCGGATGGGCCGAAATACTCCTGGTAGTACCGTATACCCGGTATCCCTTTTGTTTGAGATAGCTACCGATCGCTTTACCGATTCCGCTCGAACCACCTGTAATCAATACAACTTTGTCGCTCATATGTTTGTAAAATAAGAATAAAACCTAATACCATTTCAAAGTTAAAATGGTATAAGCACCGAAGAGGGCTACCCAAAATTTCACTTTAGGGCACAAAAAAAGGCAAGCTACCTACATCGCACCGCTACAACCATATACCCTTGCTGCGTTCCCGCCCTGGGGGATTCTACAGGAGCTGGTCGTGTAGGACTTGCCAAGTGCAAATATACGATCTTTTAAATGCTATTTTAAAATATTCCACCTAGAATATTCAATCAAAATGTCAATTTTATGATTCTACCCAATCGAATAGCCCCGGTCTGCGCTCGTGCCATATCGAAAAAACAAAAGGAGTTACGTTATACCATTTCTGTTCTTAAATTACTTAAATAAAAACCAGGGGTTTTTTGGGTAGGCGAAAAAGAAAATCCAAGCATAGCAATAGCTATGGTTAGCTTTTATTTTGAAGCATACACGGAAAAGAACAATTTTTAATGGGTAATTTAAGAACAGAAATGGTATTGCATATAAAAGTTTAACGGGTATTGGTATCTTTGAGGACGCGACCGTTTTCTGGAAAAACGGTAACAGTCAAGGACCCGATTCTTGGTTAATATCAATATTTTATTTTTTAAACGTTGTAATGAAACTACTTAATCATTGTAGAAAACACTCCTTTTTATTTATCGTTCCGGCGATAGTATTGTTGTCCGGGTGTGGGGATATGAACCGAAAAAAGACGGAACTTTTCAAGTTAAAACTTGAGGGCAAAACATTCAAACAGGACGATCGTGTGGCCGTCGCTATCGGCAATACCGAAAACAAGGAAATTAAAAGCATCATTTATACCATAGACGGGCAAACACTCCCGGTAACCGATGGGAAAATCTATTTGGCCATCAAAAAATTAGGCGAAAAAACGCTAAACGCTACCATAACCTATGATGAAGGCAAGGCAACGGTATCCAAAAACATTCGGGTACTCGCACCCAGGCCGCCAGAGGTGTATACTTACGAAATTGTAGCGGAGTACCCGCATGATGACCGTGCCTATACCCAAGGACTGGAGTTCCATAACGACACCTTGTACGAGAGCACGGGTAAAAAAGACCGCTCCTCTTTACGAAAAGTGGATTACAAAAGTGGTGAAGTACTTCAGAAAGTCGCCATGGACGGTACTGTTTTTGGAGAGGGCATAACCATACTGAACGAAAAAATTTTTATGCTTACCTGGCAGAGTAATAAGGGATTCATATACGATTTAACCACCCTGGAAAAACTCGATAATTTTCAATATGGCGAAAGCAAACAGGGATGGGGGTTTGCCAATGACGGGAAACGCCTGATCAAAAGCGACGGTACCGAAAAAATTTGGTTTTTAAATCCGGAAACCTTGGTAGAGGAAGATTTTATACAAATCGTTACCAACAAGTCCATTTTCAATAGGGCCAATGAATTGGAGTATGTAAACGGCAAAATATACGCTAACGTTTACCAGCGCCCGGGCATTATGATCATTGATCCGACCAGCGGGGCTATAGAAGGTGCCGTAAATTTTGGGGGATTGGACAAAAAGGTAACCAAATCGGATACTTGGAACGAATCGGAAAATGTGTTGAACGGAATAGCATACCATCCCGAAAGAAAAACATTCTTTGTCACGGGAAAAGATTGGGACAAGTTGTTCGAAGTAAACATCATTAAAAAATAAGGATGCCGACTTTTGAAAAAAGAATTGTAGTCGCGAAAAAGGACTTGGACGAGTTATATCACGTAAATAACGTGCGGTTCGTACAGTGGATACAGGATATTTCAAAAGCACATTGGGAGTTGCTGGTCGGGGACGAAATGCGTAAAAACATGGTATGGGTAGTTACCCACCACGACATCTCCTATAAAGGTGCCGCAACGGAGGACCAAGAGCTACGGATAAAAACCTATATTTCAGAAAGCAAAGGAGCGCAATCGATGCGGATCGTCGAATTTTATTGAACTCGAACGGGCACGCTTTTGGTGCGTGCAAAAAGCCAATGGTGTTTGCTGGGAGCAACCAATTTTAAGCCCATTCGAATACCAAAGGCCATTTTGTCCATATTTCATGAACAAGAAACATAAACAGTAAGTGAAAAAGAATATATTTTACCTTTTACGATCCGGTTCCCATAGTTTTCTCCAGGGGATTGGAATGTTGTTGCTTCTGGTGATGATCAGTTTTTGGAGCTCCTGTAGAAAAGATTTCGAATATGTGCAGAGTAACGGAAGGTTGGGCTTTTCAACGGATACCGTATTTTTGGATACCGTGTTCAACAACATCGGCAGCAGTACCTATAGTCTAAAGGTATATAATCGATCGGATGATGATATTGAAATCCCTAACATTCGATTGGCACAAGGTTCCGAAAGCGGATACCGGCTCAACGTAGACGGTGCTGCCGGAAAAGAATTCCAAAATATCCCCTTGCTTGCCAAGGACAGTCTTTTCATTTTTATAGAAACGACCTTTGCTATTTCCCAGAACGATGCCCTTACGTTTTTGTATACCGATGACCTTATATTCGATACCGGACCAAACGAGCAGACGGTATCCCTGGTCACACTCGTGCAAGATGCCGTTTTTATTTTTCCCCGGACCAATGCGGACGGTACCAAGGAAAGCATTCTGTTAGGGCTTGATGCGGAAGGCAACCAACTACGGGTCGAGGGTGTTGAACTGGCGGCGGACCAACTGAACTTCACTAATGAAAAGCCCTATGTTATTTACGGTTATGCGGCAGTACCCGAAAATGAGACCCTGGAAATAGACGCGGGTGCACGGGTACACTTTCATCAAAACTCCGGTCTTTGGGTCCAGAATGGGGCTACCTTAAAGGTCAACGGTGCCATAAGTAGCGATACCTTGTTGCTTGAAAATGAGGTCATCTTCGAGGGAGATCGTTTGGAACCGGAACTTGCCGATACTCCGGGCCAATGGGGAACGGTTTGGATGGCCAATGGCAGTACGGACAACGAAATTGACCATTTGACCATTAAAAATGCGACCGTAGGCCTACTGGTGGAAAGCGGTGCAACGGGAGACACCCCTGCCCTGACCCTGCGCAACTCCAAGGTGTATAATGCATCCAGCGTTAACCTTTGGGCGAGGAACAGCGCCATTGTTGCCGAAAATATGGTATTCGGCAGCGCAGGGAACATATCGGTATACTGTAATTTAGGAGGAAATTACCGCTTTACCCATACCACAATTGCCAACTATTGGTCCAGAGGCTTTCGGGGCGGCGAAGCCCTTCGGATCGATAATGAAATTGAGCTAGCCTCCGGAGAACGGTTTACCGGGAACTTGGTGAACGCCACTTTTGAAAACAGTATTATTGATGGCAGCAGTCTTTTGGAACTTGCTTTGATAGATAACGGACAAAATGATTTCAATTTCCTTTTTGACCATACCTATATTCGATTCGATGACATATCCGGCCAACTTTCCGGCTTACCGGTCTATGACTTTGAAAATACCGCGCGATACAACAGCGTTTTACTGAATGAAAATATTCCTTACAAGGGTACCGATCAAAATGATTTTCGATTATTGGAAAATGCCCCGATCATAGGCATAGGAAGTACCAGTGCCGCCCTTATCGTTCCTTTTGATATTTTGGGAATCGATCGTACCACCGCTCCGGACCTAGGCGCTTTCCAGTTTGTTCCAATTCCGTAGGGAAGCATCAATAACTCCCGTTTCGAGAATACCAGCTTTATAAATCCTTTTTTGTTAAAATCCAAAAAGTGCTAAACGCCCAAATGTTAAAATTTGTTAAATTGACAGATTTTTCTGTCAAAATAGCTTGTTTTCAAGGGGTTAGCAAAAAAAACTATAGTTTTTCTAAGGTTATTCTCTAATCCACTCTCGACCACTATCGCTAATTTGCAGTATCATAATTGGCACCAGAAATGGATTACAAGTATATCATTATCGATTCGGATGCTACATCAAATCTGCAGCTTATGCACTATTTGGATGAGCACGAAGATTTTGATTTTTTGGGGCTTAGTAAAACTAGTGGAGAAGGATTGAACAACATTCTTAAACTGCTTCCCGATCTGGTTTTCGTTAACTTGAACAAATCTGCGGAAGAGTGTTTCCAAATGGTCATGGAACTGCACCAATATGTTAAGGATATGCCACTGGTCATCGGGCTCTCAAAAACCAAGAATCACGCATACCAGGCCATAAAATGTAATTTTTTCGATTATTGGTTGCTTCCCTACAGCGAATTGGATATTCGCAAATCCCTTCTAAAACTAAAATTGCGATCACCAAAAGAGGACAAAACGCCCCATACCCTTTGTTTACAGTCCTACCGCGACTATCATTATGTGGATACCAACGATATCCTTTACCTGCAGGCGGACAACAATGCCACGGATTTTATAATGACCGACGGGTCCAGAATAAATACGTACAAAACCTTAAAGAGCTTTGAACAACAATTACCAAAAAGTTTCGTTAGGGTACACCAGAGTTATATTCTCAATACCAAACATGTTGCGCGAATCAATTACGGAAAGGCAATATGTAGTTTAAAAGGGCAAAAATTGCAACTCCCGTTTTCAAAAACCTACAAAGAAAACGTGGATGGCCTCAAAAAAATCCTCTCAAAAAACAGCATTTCCGCTTCAAATTAGTACAATTCTAATAAAATTAAGAAGAATTCTCTTATAAATGATGAGTTTACCCCGCACACTTTTAATCGTGCTCCTACGAGCTGGTTCTGTTCTACTTTAGTCATGAAAATAAAACGAACTACTAAAAACTACTATTATGAAAAAAGTGATTTTGATTGCCGCAGTATTGTTGACCAGTGTAGGACTTTATTCTTGCGAACAGGATAGTGCCGATGAGACCCAAGCACTTTATGAAAACTTACAAGCAGGCGATGACGACCCTACTGATGGTGATGATCGCGGATCAGGAAATTAAAACTCCTTAAAAAAAAGCCCCAACAGATGTTGGGGCTTTTTTTTATCTTCGTTATATGATATTGAGCCACCGATTCGTATTATTTCTCTTTCTTGCGAGTGCCCTATCATTATTTACCGCCTGCGAACAAAATAATTTAGAAAAGGATGCAACCGTCGATAGTGTCAAATCAGAACTAATACGAAAACCCGATATTACTGATGCAGAATATCAAAAGCAATTGCGGTCCGTTTTCAACAAAGCTCAAAACCTAAAAACCGATACTGTAAGAATAAAATACCTTTCAGAACTTTCGCTAGCCTTTTTAAATCAAAAAGACTCACTCCATTTTACAAAATCCAATCAGCTTTACCGAACCCTAAGCATAAAGTTAAAAGACAGCAACCGCCTCGCTGAGGCTCATTGGGATATAGCCACATTTTTCAGGAATACCGAGGTAATGGATAGTTCCTATTACCATTATGCCAAGGCACAAAAGATTTACGACGGTATGGGCAACGATTTTTATTCCGGTCGTATGTTGTACAATATGGGCTTCATACAGGGCCGTGTTAAAGATTATACCGGGGCGGAAATCAATCTTATCAAGGCCATTGAGCTTTTAAAACCCTTAAAGAAGAACAAACAACTTCACATGTGTTATAATTGGCTTGGAATGATAAGCGCTGGGCTCAAGGAATACGACAACTCCATTCGATATTACAACAAAGCGTTAGATTATGCTAAAAGCTTACCTAACTATAGGACCAAACAAATACAAGCACAGAATAATATCGGTAGTATATATTTGCGCCTTGAAGAATATGATAGGGCCGAACGTTTGTTTGAAGATATACTAAATTCAAACAAGAACCTTAAAATAGAAGATCCTCGTCGCTATTCAATAACTCTAATCAACCTGACACAAGCTAGATACATGCTTGAAAAAAATGATAAAGCTGAAGAAAATCTTAGGGAAACCCTTAAAATTAGAACAGAGCTCGAAGATAGTAGGGGTATTGCCAGCTCCAATTTTCATTTGGCCGAATTTTACCTTAGACAAAAGGATACGGTAAAAGCGTTGCACCATGGCATTTTGGCCAAGAAAGTTACCAAACAAAGTAATGACAATCAAAGAATGTTGGAAACGCTATTGTTATTGGGAGTAGTAGATTCCGAAAATGGGGTCCAGCATACTTTGGAGTATATTGCGCTGAACGATAGCCTTCAACAGGAAGAACGAAAAACCAGAAACAAATTTGCGCGGATCCGTTTTGAAACCAACGAAACCATAGAACAAAACCGCCTTTTAGCGCAACAAAAAAGGTTATGGATCGGAATTGCCGTGGTGGTTGTTCTATTGGCGTTGGCCGCATTCCTATTTTTTGATCAACGCGCGAAAAACCAAAAACTGCGCTTCCAAAAAGAACAGCAGGAAAACAACGAAAAAATATTCAACCTCCTTTCCGATCAAAGTCAAAAAGTGGAGGAAGGCAAAAAAATTGCCCAAAAACGCATTTCAGAGGAACTGCATGACGGTGTCCAAGGACGGTTACAAGGGGTGCGAATGTTATTGCTAGGGCTCAATAAACGAACGACCCCTGAGGCAATCGACCAACGTTCCGAGGCGATAAAGGAACTACAGGATATCCAAGAAGAAGTAAGGGCCATTTCCCACGAACTTAGCCATGCGGCCTACCAGAAAATACACAACTTTATCAAAACGATCGAGGATCTTTTAGCTAATGTAAAGGAAAGTGCCAAACTCGATTATTCCTTTGAGTATGACGACTCCCTACAATGGGACAATTTGGGAAGCGCCGTAAAAGTTAACCTGTATCGCATGGTACAGGAAAGCATTCAAAACTGCGTAAAGCATGCAGCGGCCAATCAGCTTAAATTGGTGTTTCATTTGGAAAAGGAAACGCTATTGCGGGTAAGTTTGATCGATGATGGTAAGGGCTTCACGATCAAAAAAGGGAGAAAAGGAATAGGAATGCGCAACATTGCCTCGAGAATAGCAAAGATAAATGGTGAGTTTGACATTGAAAGTGCTCCCGGTAAAGGCACCACCGTTACGTTCTTGATTCCCATAGCGTCCCTACAATTGGTCCAAAATCAGATATAAAGGACCCTCGTTTATCCGGAATGCGACCCACCATTAAACTTAAAAAGACAATAAATCACTTTCTACTCTTGCTTTTAAACAAAAAAAGTAGGATTTTGGCTTAATTAAGCTACTTTTTAAGTAGCTTGAACGCTGGGATGTGATGATAGGATAAACCCTGAAAAAATCTTTTATTTGGAAAAAGACTCCAGTGTAAGTCGCTGGGGTGAATCATAAAAAATAATAAGGAGTAATGGATAGAGTAGTGACAATTTTATCGGTCGATGACCATAAGATGACAGCTTTGGGATATAAATATATTCTGGAAGACGCTGTTTTTGAGGAGTACACGGTTCGTGTAGACGTAGCGAACGGCTATTTGGAAGGAGAGAAAAAAATTGAGGCGGCCGCGGGGACCGATCGTTATGATATTGTATTATTGGACATACAACTGTTCCCGGCAGAAGCCAAAGACCCTAGAACAGGACAAGATTTGGGCATACTGGCCCGTAAACTCATTCCCGAGAGCAAGGTGGTGTTCATGTCGTCCTTTAGCGATAGCTTTCGAATAAACAGTATTTGTCAATCCGTAAATCCGGACGGCTATTTGGTAAAATCGGAAATCGACGAGCTCAGTTTGATCGATATGGTAAAGACCGTGGTCAGCGCACCTCCTTATTACACCCATCTGGCATTGGTGGCCGTTCGTAAGAATATTGCACAAACCTTTCGCGTGGACGAACACGACCAAGCCATTCTCTATCAATTGTCCATTGGCACAAAAACAAAGGACATGACCTCGGTGATTCCGCTTTCCCAAGCGACCATCGACAACCGAAAGAGGGCCCTAAAACACAACTTTGGTGTACAGGACAAAAATGACCTCGCCTTGATCGAAGAGGCAAGGGTTAGGGGGTTCATCTAAAAAAATTAGATGAAATGCACGCAATACCCCTAAAAACCTAATTTTTCTAAGGTTTTTCTATAATCGGGCAAACCAATTAACGGCTAACTTTGGTCGCTAGTGAAACCTAAGCTCCATTGTAGTATGCCTTTACACCTAGACAACTTCAAAAACAGACCCCCTATCGCTATACTTAAGGATAGTGATATTAATGGGCTATCGTTTTTCAAAAAAGAATTGGAAAAACTGTTCTTTTCAGAAGTAATTATTCGAAACAGCGCGACCGACATGCGTTCGGCCAAATTGGTAATCGAACTGAACTGTAATTACAACCTTATCGAGGGCCTCATTCATCTTGACGAAGGGATATGGGGACAGTGGAAAAAGAGCCGGAGCCATATTTTTAGCGACTCCTTGTTCTACAAATTGATGAGCGGTCTAAAAAGCAAGAACGAATTTCATATCGATGTGGAAGAACTGTCCTTTGTTTTTACGGATAGTACCGTTATCGTAAACAAGATTTATGAAGGCAGTATTCCAAAACAACTGGATGCCATTTTAACAAAGCTGTCATCACATTTTATATACCTGACCAACAGGAATAGGGAAATACCCTTTGAAATTTTCATCCCGATCTTTGAAGAAGGTGAACAATCCTTTGTTGCCGATAATCGAATTCCCGCGAAAGCAGCCAAAGGGAAAATGCAACGAAAGGATTATTTCAATTACTGGGGACTTTATTTTTATTCCCAGGAAGACGACGGCCTTATCTACACCTTGCGGAACAAGTCGATTTCTTCGGGCGAACTAAATATGCTCAATGAGTAACCGATAATTGCCCGTATTCCATTCTGGGATAAGTGTGCCATAAGCCCTTGATAGGTCGCAGGTGTTTCCAGCCATTATATCATGGCACAAACTTGAAATGAGTCTAAAAATTAGTATCAGGTATCCCGTATTTGTAATCTCAGTTAAACGGTAAATAAGCGGTGACTATTTTTTAATGCATCATTATGCGTTGAACAACGGACGATTTTTCATTAAGGCGTTCACTTCCGCTTTAACGGATGCGATTTCCGTATCGTTGTCAATGTTTGCGAGAACACGATCGATAAGGGCTACTATCGTTCCCATATCCTCCTCCAGTAGGCCACGAGTGGTTATGGCGGGTGTTCCAAAACGAATTCCAGAGGTTACAAATGGAGATTTGTCATCAAAAGGGACCATATTCTTGTTTGCGGTAATATCGGCTTTAACCAATGCCGCTTCGGCTTCCTTTCCGGAAATATCCTTGTTTCGCAGATCGATCAGCATCATATGGTTATCGGTTCCTCCCGAAATAATATGATAGTCCCTTTCAACGAACGCCTTGGCCATGGCGGCCGCATTTTTCTTCACCTGGATCATGTACTGCAAAAAGTCGTCGGAAAGTGCTTCTCCAAAGGCAATGGCCTTGGCTGCTATAATGTGTTCCAACGGTCCGCCTTGATTTCCGGGAAAAACGGCAAGGTTCAATAATGCCGACATTTTACGCAGTTTTCCGTTCTTTAGGGTAATACCAAAAGGGTTATCAAAATCTTTACCCATTAAAATAAGTCCGCCCCGAGGCCCGCGTAAGGTTTTGTGGGTGGTGGTGGTCACAATATGGCAATGCGGCACGGGATCGTTCAATATCCCCTTGGCGATCAAACCCGATGGGTGAGAAATATCAGCTAACAACAGGGCCCCTACACTATCGGCAATTTTCCGGAAACGTTCAAAGTCGATGTCTCGGGAGTAGGCCGAGGCACCGGCAATGATCATCTTGGGTTGCTCACGTTCGGCAATTTCCTGTATCACATCATATTTCAAAACACCGGTCTCCTTTTCAACACCATAAAACACCGGATTGTAAAGTCGACCCGAAAAATTCACCGGGGAACCATGTGTCAAATGCCCACCGTGCGACAGATCAAAACCCAAAATGGTATCACCGGGCTTTAGACAGGCATGATATACCGAGGCATTGGCCTGAGATCCCGAATGCGGCTGAACATTTGCATACTCCGCACCAAAAAGCTCTTTTGCACGATCGATCGCGATCTGTTCAACTTGATCGACAATCTCACATCCTCCATAATACCGCTTTCCAGGATACCCTTCGGCGTACTTATTGGTAAGTACCGAACCGGCGGCTTCCATTACTTGGGGACTGGTAAAATTTTCAGAAGCAATGAGCTCTATTCCGTGTATCTGTCGGGCCTCTTCTGCGGTGATAAGGTCAAAAATCTGATTGTCGCGTTGCATAATCGGTGTTTCTGTTAAATGAATGGCAAAAATACGAAACGAGTGAGGTTAATTGGCATAAAAGAATATATTTGAAAGAGATTTTATTAAACAATAATTAACAATTTTCCCATGCCCCATAAGACGAACGATGCCTCAAAAAAAAGTTGGTTGTCCGTACCTGAAAATTCCGATTTTCCGATTCAAAATATTCCTTTTGGAGTATTTCTGACCCGTGACGATATCATTACGATAGGCACCAGAATAGGCGACTACGCCATTGACCTCAATGCCCTGCAACAACTGGGTTATTTTGAAGGGATACCGCTGACCGATGACATTTTTCTGCAGGATAGCCTGAACGATTTTATATCCGACGGAAAAAAAACATGGCGGCTCGTTCGCAATAGGATCAGTACGCTTTTTGATGTGGAAAACGATACGTTGCGGACGAATATGGACCATAGGTCGACCGTGCTTTTTTCCGTAAATGAAATAGAGATGCAGTTGCCGGTACAGATAGGTGATTATACCGATTTCTATTCCAGTAAGGAGCACGCGACCAATATTGGAACCATGTTCCGGGATCCGGACAAGGCCTTACTACCGAATTGGCTCCATATCCCCGTAGGATACCACGGGAGGAGTTCCACTATTGTACCCAGCGGCACCGCAATACACCGCCCGAATGGGCAGACCCTTCCCAAAGGATCGGAAGCACCTGTATTCGGACCATCAAAAAGGGTCGATTTTGAGTTGGAAATGGCCTTTATTACGACCGATGCCAATGTACTGGGCGAACCTGTTTCCGTGGCGGAGGCCGAGGATTATATTTTTGGAATGGTACTTTTTAACGATTGGAGTGCCCGGGACATTCAAAAATGGGAATATGTGCCATTGGGTCCGTTTCTGGCCAAAAACTTTGCCTCCAGCATTTCCCCATGGATCGTAACCTTGGATGCGCTCGAACCGTTTCGGGTAGCCGGACCAAAACAGGACCCGGAGCCCCTACCCTATCTGCAACAAAAGGGCGACCACAGTTTTGATATTCAATTAGAGGTCGCCATTGCCCCGGAAAACACGGAAGCTACCGTGGTAGGAAAGTCCAACTTTAAATACATGTATTGGACCATGGCACAGCAACTCGCCCATCACACGGTCAATGGTTGTAAAATAAACAGTGGCGATATGCTGGGGAGCGGCACCATATCCGGTCCAACACCCGACTCCTATGGCTCCATGCTCGAAATCGCCTGGCAGGGAACCAAACCCGTTACCATGAAGGATGGTAGCCAACGTAGTTTTATAGCGGATAACGATACCGTAATCATGAAAGGCTTCTGCGAAAAAAATGGCGTCCGAATCGGATTTGGTGAAGTAAGCACCAAACTGTTGCCTCCTTTCCAAACGGAGTAAATCCTTCAATTCGATATGGTTTTATAACGATGGAACAAGATATTTCATCGTTTTGCGTTCTAGAACCACACCATTTTGGCACGGCTGTTGAAAAGGTGTCCGTATACCCTTAAAAACCATATCATGAAAAAAGGACTACTTATAGCGATAAGCCTTTTGGTAATGCTTTCTTGTGGCGGTGTAAAAAAGACCCAGGAAGCGATCAACATCGGAGATTATGGCAGTGCCATAGACAAGTCGATCCGTAACTTGGTTGAGAACAAGACCAAAAAAGGGAACCAACCCTATGTTCTGCTACTTGAGGAAGCCTATCAAAAAAATACGGAACGTGAGCTCCAAAAAATCAGGTTTTTAAAAAATGATGAAAATCCGGCAAACTTCGAAGCCATCTATACCGGTTATGAGAAACTGCGCAGCATTCAAGAACGGGTGCGCCCTTTGCTACCCTTATATGTGAAGGAAGAAAGAAGAAATGCCAAATTTTCCTTTAACAATTACGAAAACGAAATTCTTGACGCGAAAGATGCATTGTCCGAATACCTTTATGACAATGCTTCGGGCTTATTGGCCAACGGAACGAACAAACAGGATTTTAGGAAAGCGCACGACGATTTTCAATACCTACAGGAAATCAACCCCGGATTTGAAGAGACACCAAAACGGATACAGCAGGCCTATGCCAAGGGATTGGATTACGTAAAAGTGGACATGATAAACGATTCGGACCAAATTATTCCCGCCCGACTGCAAGAAGAGTTGCTCGATTTTAATACCTACGGACTGGACGCCAAATGGATTCGGTACCATACCAACCACCTTAAGGATATCGACTATGACTACCAAATGCAAGTAGCCCTAAGGAACATCGTGATTTCACCCGAGCAGGTCAACGAAAAACAGATCATTAAAGAAAGACAGATAAAGGACGGATATACCTATGTTCGTGACGCAAGCGGAAACGCCGTTCGGGACAGTCTTGGAAACCGTATAAAAGTAGATGCCTTTAAAACGGTACGTTGCGATTTTTATCAGTTTACCCAGTTTAAGTCGGCCCAAGTATCGGGCATGGTCGATTTTACCGATTTAAAAACACAGCAACAAATCAATTCTTATCCCTTGTCGAGCGAATTTATCTTTGAACATGTGTACGCCAATTATGATGGTGACCGTAGGGCTCTCGACAATGAATTGGTCGCGCTGTTGAAATTGGCGGCGGTTCCATTTCCTACGAACGAACAAATGGTGTACGATGCGGGCGAAGATCTTAAGCAGCGTTTAAAGCGGATACTTGTTCGCCAACAGTTTTAGATGTCCAAATGAAAATACGTTCTACGGTGTATAGCGATCGTGTTCGGTCCCTAGTTTTTACACTACCTTTTCAAAAAGGAAGGAACGAGCATTTATTGCAGGATGTTCTTCATTAAATGAACCGATCTAGCGATACTTCCGCGATAGCACCATGGCTCGCATGTTGCACCACCGTACCATTGCGCACCACGATCAACTGTGGGGACTGGTGTATCACCTGAAAATGATACCCTGTTTCATCGGATACCGCCCTATGCGCATGAAGATCTAGAAAATAGAGGTCGATCTGTTCTTTGGTAAATCCGTAATTACCGGTAAACATATTCAGCACCATTCTACTGATACCGCAGGTGGTCGAATGTTTAAAAATGACCTGGGTCTTGGAATTTGATCGCGAGGTGATCTCGGCCAGTTGCGCTATATCGTTAAGGGGAATCCACGGGATTTCTTCCTTTTTCTCTTTTTCTTGCTCTTTTTTTCCACCGAAAAGGTTATTGAATACTCCCATAGTTATGTTTGCTTTATTGCACTCGTCTTGAGTTTTTTAAACGATTTCCCAAAAGGTTATCAGTCCACACTTTTTAAACTCTGAATCGATTTATCGTTTTCCGAGACCAATAGATAGGTCGCGATTATTCCCGTTACTTACGTCCTGCCGAAATGACATCAAAATACCATCAAAAACCGCCATTTTGTCTGCTCGTTCAGCTTGGTAGGATTGTTGTCCCCTATTCTTCAAAAGTAGGAAATACATAAAAATAACACGATGAATAGTAATAATTATACCATAAAATCGCAGGAGGCAATTCAACTGTCCCAGCAGCTGGCGCAGGAAATGGGCCATCAACAAATAGAGAACGAACATCTTTTTAAGGCCATTTTACAAGTGGACGAGAATGTTATTCCCTTCATTTTAAAGAAGTTGAATATCCAAATACCGTTGCTTATTCAATTGTTGGACAAGCAACTGTCCAGTTTTTCAAAGGTAACGGGAGGAAATCTACAGTTTTCCAGCAAAGCTGCCCAAACTATAACGGAAGCGAGCATATTGGCCAAGAACATGAACGACGAATTTGTTGCCATCGAGCATCTTTCGTTGGCCATTTTTAAATCGAAAAGCAATGTTGCCCGTATCTTAAAAGACCAGGGCGCTACGGAAAAGGAATACCTCGCAGCCATTGAGGAATTGCGAAAAGGCGGAAAGGTGAATTCGCAAAATGCGGAGGACACCTATAATTCCCTTGATAAATATGCCAAAAACCTCAATCAGCTGGCCGATAGCGGCAAGTTGGATCCCGTAATCGGAAGGGACGAGGAAATACGTCGCATTTTACAGATCCTTTCCCGGAGAACCAAAAACAATCCCATGCTCGTGGGAGAGCCGGGAGTCGGAAAAACTGCCATTGCCGAGGGGTTGGCACATCGTATCGTCCAAGGCGATATCCCGGAAAACTTAAAGGACAAAACCATCTACTCACTGGATATGGGCGCATTGATTGCCGGGGCCAAGTACAAGGGCGAGTTCGAGGAACGTTTAAAGGCGGTAATCAAAGAAGTAGTGTCATCCGATGGCAACATTGTATTGTTCATCGACGAGATCCATACTTTGGTAGGAGCAGGCGGCGGCCAAGGGGCCATGGATGCCGCGAATATTCTGAAACCGGCATTGGCAAGAGGGGAATTACGGGCTATTGGGGCGACTACTTTGGATGAATATCAAAAGTACTTTGAAAAGGACAAGGCATTGGAACGGAGGTTTCAAAAAGTGGTCGTGGACGAACCGGATACGGAAAGCGCCATTTCGATCCTACGTGGTATCAAGGAAAAATATGAAGCACACCACAAAGTGCGAATCAAAGATGAGGCCGTTATCGCCGCAGTAGAACTTTCGCAACGCTATATTACCAATCGCTTTTTACCGGACAAGGCTATTGACCTTATGGACGAGGCCGCGTCGAAACTGCGTATGGAAATCAATTCCAAGCCCGAGGAGCTGGACGTTCTCGACCGTAAAATAATGCAGCTCGAAATTGAGATCGAGGCAATCAAAAGGGAAAACGACCAAAACAAACTCCAATTGCTCCATATCGAACTGGCCAACCTTAAAGAGGACCGCAAACAGATCTTTGCCCAGTGGGAAAGTGAAAAAACGGTTGTGGACAATCTGCAGCGAACCAAACAGGATATAGAAAACTATAAATTGGAGGCCGAACGGGCGGAACGCGAAGGCGATTACGGAAAAGTAGCCGAACTGCGATATGGAAAAACGAAAGAGGCCCAAGAACGCTTGGAACAACTCCAAAAAGAACTCGCGGCCCAGCAAACAAAAGGAGTTCTGATCAAGGAAGAGGTCACCAACGAGGACATTGCGGAAACCGTGGCAAAATGGACAGGTATCCCGGTGAATAAGATGCTCCAGAGCGAACGGGAAAAACTGCTTCAATTGGAAGAGGAACTGCACAAGAGAGTTGTCGGTCAAGAAGAGGGAATCATCGCGGTTTCCGATGCGATCCGTCGCAGCAGGGCCGGTCTGCAAGACGTTGACCGCCCCATAGGCTCGTTTCTATTTTTGGGTACCACGGGAGTGGGGAAAACGGAACTGGCCAAAACATTGGCGGCCTACCTGTTCGACGATGAGAATGCCTTAACAAGAATTGATATGAGCGAATATCAAGAACGGCATTCCGTAAGCAGACTCGTGGGGGCACCTCCAGGATATGTGGGCTATGAAGAGGGCGGTCAATTGACCGAAGCGGTTCGGCGCAAACCCTATTCCGTGGTGTTGTTGGATGAGATTGAAAAAGCACATCCGGATACCTTTAACGTGCTATTACAAGTTTTGGACGAAGGCAGGCTGACCGATAACAAAGGAAGAGTGGCCGACTTTAAGAACACTATCATCATCATGACCAGTAATATGGGCAGTCAACTCATTCAAGAAAGGCTGGAAAGCACCAAAGACCGGGACACTGCTATGGAAGCGGCCCGTATTGAAGTATTGGGACTGCTGCGAAAAACCATACGGCCGGAGTTCTTAAACCGTATCGACGACATTATAATGTTCACCCCATTGGATGAATCGGATATCTCAAAGATAGTAAGGTTACAGCTGAACAAATTAAAGAAGACCTTGAACAAACAGCATATTACCATTGATGCCACCGACGAGGCGATCGCATACCTGGCAAAAAAAGGATTCGACCCACAGTATGGGGCCAGACCGATAAAGCGGGTCATACAAAAGGAAGTCCTGAACAACTTGTCCAAGGAACTCTTAAAAGGTGCCATTACCGCGGAAAGCATCGTATTGATCGATTGCTTTGATGATAATTTGGTCTTTAGAAACCAGATTGCGTTAGTGGAATAATGGTTGCGGAACATGGGCATAAAAAAGAGCAGTTTGAGTACTGCTCTTTTTTCATGTCCCACATACCATGCAGTATATAATTTTTTTATCTTCGTAGGAAAATCTGCCATAAATGTCCACCAAAGCCGAAAGAACCACCGCTTTTATTATCGAAACCGTAGCGCCCGTTTTTAATAAACAGGGGTATGCCGGTACGAGTATGAGCGATCTGACGGAAGCTACAGGGCTTACCAAAGGAGCATTGTACGGGAATTTTGAAAATAAGGAAGCCTTAGCGTTGGCTGCTTTTGAGTACAACGCAAAACGCCTGTTGTCGGCCGTAGACGACCGATTGAACGGAACGGGAACCGCTTTGGAGCGTATTTATAGATTGACCGATTTTTACCGAAACTATGATGAGTTTACCGTGCCGATGGGCGGATGCCCGGTAATCAATGTAGGTATAGATGCCGACCATAACAATAAAATGTTAAGTGCCGCCAGCAAGGAGGTAATCAAGACATTGGAGGGCAAAATTGCGCTGACCTTGGAAAATGGGGTCAACAACAACGAACTGCGACTGCCCGTGACTCCCTTACAATTTGCCAAACAATTGTTCACCATGATACAGGGAGCGGTTTCTATGGCCACCATAACCAAAGACCGTAAATATCTTTTGAATACCATTGCCTATTTGGAACAACTGGTGAAGAAAGAACTCAGAAATTAACGGTTTTATACCCGTTCCATTTTAATTTTGAGATGGTAGGTATAGCCATTGAATTATTTTTTGGCTGTTCCTGGCAAAACAATAATTGATGGTATTGCAACAGTATTATCGCCCCACTACCCTAAAAATCCAGGTTTTATCCTGATATTTCCCGTAAAAACGACTATCCCTAGCCTCTCGGGCTTCCGACATGGTATCGAATCGTTTCAAATAAACGTAGTTGTATCTATTTGAGGACCTCACGAACGATTTTGGCGCTAGCCCCGCTCCTTTCAGCTTTTTCATAAAGGCGGTATAGTACGTTTTGGTACCGAAAACATTGGTAATCAAATAGAAACCGGGCAGCAACTCCCCTTCCGACAGCACTTCCTCATATTTTTCATTTCCTTGCTGTACTACCGTTTCTTTCTTGGTATCGGGTTTGGGCGCTTCGGTTTCACCTTTTTCGGCATAGGAACGTGGTGGAGGTGCTACGGTTTCATCCGTTGAAACCGGTGGGGTATTTTCTATAATTCGCTGTATGGAATCCAATCGCTTTTGCGCTTCCATTGCACGCTTCTTACGTCGTTCTTTTTCTATGGAACGCTGCTGTAATGCCTCTTTCTCCTGTTGCTGTTTTGCATCAAAAACACGCCCATCGGATTCTTTCGGGATTGTATCCGGTCTTTCGACCTCGATTTCGGAAACTGATGACTTAGTTTCCTTGTCACCATCAACAGACTGTATTTCAGTTGTTTTTGTAATCGCTTTTTCAGAAGTTTTTTCAATTTCGGCGTTTTCTGGTTTTTCTTTATTATGGACTATTTTTTCTTGAGCAACGGTCTCGGTTTTGTCCGTAACCGATGGCTTCCTTACCGACCGTCCACCAAATTGATACATCGCGACCAGCTCAAATGTGGTACCCGTATTTCGTAAGGCCGAGCTGGTGCCCGTCTCTACAACGCCCCCCAGCGATAGTTTTTTAAAAAAGCGCCCTCCGGCACCAAAGGCAAATCCGTAAAAATCGTTATACCCCAGCTGTGTCCAGTATTTTTCTGTGGAAAACTGTGCGCCGATACCAAATTGATTTTCAAAACCAGGAACCGATTTGTAGTAAAACAATGGTCGTAACATTGTGGTAGCGGAACTTCCGAATGACAAATCATACGATACCGAAGCGGTATAGATACGGTCGGACGGGCCAGAATTTCGCTTACGGGTAGAAAAATTATAGTCCAATAAGTTTTCTGAGGTCAGTCCAATGGTCAAATCGCTCCATTGTAGAAAAATACCGGGTGCAATTTGAAGGATAAAATCAGAACCGTTGTCACTGATCGGTAACTGTAACAAAGGATCGATAACGAAACGCTCATCGGCAAACGCTTGCTGAAAACCAAACAGGTTAAGGCCTGCCCCAAAACGCACTTTCGAATTGAACTCATAGGCGTATGCATAGTTCAACACTCCTCCGGTGTTGACATACAGGCCGGTGTTGTGTTGGAAAAAACCAATCGACGCCGCAGCATTGGGCTTAAGTTTTCTGCTATAATTGAGAAAAAGCGTTGTAGGATCGGCGTCAATGTTCTGCCATTGCCACCGGCTCCATAGCGCAACGGATTGTTCATTGGTAGCGGTAAGGGAAAAACCGGGATGGAACAGACTGGCGTTGTAAGGACCTACGTTATGTTGTCGCAAGTCTACGGGAAGTGAAACTTCTTGAGAAATCGCTTTCGATACCCACAGTAAAAAAAGCAAAAGAAGCCCGCATCTCGTCATATACAAAAAAACAAAAAACAGCACGTTTCACATACTATTTCAAACTTATTTTAGTTAAATAGAAAGAAAAGTTTTCAACAATTACCCGGCCCTTCCAGGTTGGTTAGAAAGCATAGCACCGATAAGGTGTTCGATATGTATTGAACGAACAACCAAAAGCATATGAAATTTTTACGATTGTTTGTAGCTACCGTGCTGGTTTTAAGCATCTTTTCCTGTAAAGAAGAAAAGAAAGCAGAAACCGTAGACACCCCAGTGGAGAGCGGTGTAAGTACTTTTTATCTGATACGGCATGCCGAAAAGGACCAATCCGACCCCGATAATGTGGACCCTGAACTTACACAGGCCGGTTTGGGCCGGGCCATGCACTGGGCAGAAATTTTACAGGACGCGGAACTGGACGCCGTGTATAGCACCGATTACAATCGAACCTCCATGACCGCATCTCCTACATCGGTCAAAAACGACATCGACACGCAGTATTACGACCCCAACGAAATTGATATTGAACAGTTTAAGACCGAGAACCTGAACAAAAGAGTTCTTATCGTCGGACATAGCAACAGTACGCCAGAATTTGCGAACAAGTTGTTGGGCGAGGAAAAATATTATCAAATGGACGAATATGATAACGGCAGTTTCTTTATCGTACAGATCGTAAACGGTGTTGCTACCTCACAAAAAATTGTCTTCAATTGCAACTGTCCAAAACGGGAAGAATCATTGTGATCTTCCAATCGATGAATCGACTTCTAATTCCCTAACTATGGAGAAGTATGTTTATTGGATTTTTATGAACGTTACTTTTTCTTGATTTCCTCTTTACGCCAAAGCGCAAATTGTTTGTTCAACAAGGTTACGGCAGGTTTGCCTCCCTTTTTCCTTCCTTGTACCGCGAGTTTTAAAATTGCTCCATCCTTAGGTTGGTAGACCATTATAAAAGCGGACCGCGCATATTGTGTTTCGCACCTTTTATCACCACCGGCCTCTTCGCCCACCTTTAGCACAAGCATAAGCCTTTCTGCTATTGGTTTATCCCTATTTTCATCAAATGCCCTATAGGCCTCTGCCACTACTTTCTCCCCTGGTAGTATATTCCCCATAACGGCAAAATCGTCACCTACTTGTTCACCGTTCCAATCTGTAATTTCTGTATCTGAATATACTAGTGGTCGATCATCCGTGTTCAGTAAAACGATACCATATTGTTGTCTTTCAGGATGGAACCTTTCATCTTTCATAGCGGTAAGTATTTCCGTTAGTCCTTTGCCATCTCGTATTAAGCTTACGCCTTCCATTCGCGCAAAATAATCGCTTCCCGCCTGAACAACGATCGCTCCTTTTCCCGGAACGATAGATGCTATTCCAGAAACATCAAAGGTACATGATGCGCCCGCAATACCTATTTCGCCCGTTTCACGGTCCACAGCAATTATCGATCACGTACCATAACAGTATGAAGAAAAAAACGTCGTTAAAACCAACACCAACGCAATACTTTTTTTTCATTTTTCGTCCTTTTAAGTTTTTGGCAAGTAATCCCGTAATAGAGACATGGGAAAAACAAATTGGCTAAACCATTTCGTCCGATTCATTCGATTAAAAGTTGGTCCGTTTTAAAAAGTGAACGGAACAATGAAATTGGTTTCGTTCAACTGTTCCAATAATTGTGGGTATTTTTGTAACCCATGCAGCATAAAATAAACATAAAGAACAAGCGCGCCAGGTTCGAATACGAACTGCTGGACACCTTTACCGCGGGTATTGTACTCTCTGGCACGGAAATCAAGTCCATTCGTTTGGGAAAGGCATCGATTACCGAAAGTTTTTGCGAGTTTAGCGAACGGGGCGAACTATTTGTGATCAACATGCAAGTGGACGAATATTCCCATGGATCACATTATAATCATAAACCAAAAGCTTCCCGTAAACTACTGCTCAATAAAAGGGAGCTTAAAAAACTGTTCAAGGAAGTGAAGACTTCAGGATTGACCATAATTCCTTTAAATCTTTTTTTAAACGACCGTGGTCTGGCCAAAATAAACATTGCGTTGGCAAAGGGTAAAAAACTATACGACAAAAGGGAAAGTATAAAAGACCGTGACAACAAACGGAATTTAGATCGGATCAAAAAAAGTTTCAATACTTGAACAGTGCCTTAAGCTAAGTTCAATTTTTGTTTTCCAAAAGCGGAACGAACCGAAAGGAACCCAATGTTTTCTTTTCAAATTGCTTTGCCGATTTCCGTACGAACAGGGTCATTATCTGTTCATCGGTCCCGATCGGGATGACCAACCTCCCTCCTACTTTAAGTTGGGCCATAAGTGCTTTCGGCACTTCCGGTGCGCCTGCCGTTACTACAATACGATCAAACGGTGCTTCCTCGGGAAGTCCCTTGTACCCGTCACCAAAAATCAGTTTCTTGGGACGATATCCCATTTTTTTGAAGAACAGGGATGTTTTTTTGAACAGTTCCAACTGTCTTTCAATGGAATAGACCTTTACCTTCAAATGCAATAAAACGGCAGTTTGGTATCCGCTACCCGTACCGATTTCCAGTACTTTTTGGTTCGGCGCGAGCTGCAGCAGGCTCGTTTGGAACGCTACGGTATAGGGATGTGAAATGGTCTGGTCCGCAGCAATGGGGAACGCCTTGTTTTGATACGCATGTCCTTCAAAACTACTGTCTATAAACAGATGCCTGGGAACGGTACGTATGGCACCGAGCACTTTGGAGTCGGTTATTCCTTTCTCCTCCAGTACATCTGCCAGCTTGTTGCGCATGCCTCGATGCTTCAAAGTATCTTTCAAAAAGGGTCGGTTTTGGAACATCAAATGTAACGAAGTTATTTCTTCCGAGGAAGCATTTGAGCGCAATACCTAATCTTTCCCATTACCTGGTGCATGGTACCGTTCCATCGGTAGGAACATCCTATGGCGACCATCAAAAGCTAGCGGTTTAGCCAAAATAACTGCTTAAGTATGCTTATTTTTGTCAAACATTGAACAGTACGGCCCCTATACTTTTTATGGCATTTTTTTTGAGACAAGAGGTTGCCAGGGAATGAGGATTGCCGTATATCCATAAACACAACAGACTATGTTAAAGGTTGGAGTGCTCGGAGCGGGGCATTTAGGTAAAATACATTTGCGTTTACTCAACGAATCAGAGGCGTATGAGCTTATCGGTTTTTATGATGCCGATGCAGTAAATGGAGAACGTGTCGCCAAGGAGTTCGGATACCGTTATTTCGACAATTTAAACACCCTCATTGCTTCGGTCGATGTTGTGGATATCGTTACACCTACCCTTTCGCATTTCGAATGTGCCAAAAAAGCCATCGAGAACAAGAAACACATTTTTATCGAAAAGCCCATTACCCATACTTTGGAAAAGGCCGAAGAATTGATAGCGCTTGCCCGGGAATATTCGGTAAAGGGACAGGTAGGACATGTAGAGCGTTTTAATCCTGCTTTTACGGCGGTCAAGGAAAACATTAAGGACCCCATGTTCATTGAAACACATCGTTTGGCGGAATTCAACCCAAGAGGTACGGATGTACCTGTGGTGCTAGATCTGATGATCCATGATATCGACGCCATTTTAAGTGTTGTAGATTCGGAGGTAAAACAGATCAATGCCAGTGGCGTATCAGTCATTAGCAGCTCACCGGATATTGCCAATGCCAGAATTGCCTTTGAAAACGGTTGTGTCGCCAATTTGACGGCAAGTCGTATCTCTTTGAAAAACATGCGCAAATCGCGTTTCTTCCAAAAAGATGCCTACATCTCGGTCGATTTTTTGCAGAAGAAAGTAGAGGTGGTCAAAATGAAAGCGGCACCCGAACGACCGGGAGATTTTGACATGGTATTACAAAACGCCGAAGGGGTCAAAAAACAGATCTATTTTGAAAATCCGGAAGTACACCTCAACAATGCCATTAAAGACGAATTGGAGGCTTTTGCCAAAGCGATCGAAACCGATACGGAACCGGTCGTTTCCCTTGAGCAAGGGACCAATGCCCTACGGGTAGCACTTCGCATTATCGAATCATTTTAAAACGAACTTATGAACAATATCGCCGTAATAGGTGCCGGCACCATGGGGAACGGTATCGCCCATGTATTTGCACAAAATGGTTTTTCCGTTAGTTTGATAGATATCTCCCAAGCTTCTTTGGATAAAGGAATGGGGACGATCACCAGAAATTTGGACCGCTTGTTACAAAAGGAAAAAATTACGGAAACGATAAAATCCGACACCTTAAAGAACATACATACCTTTACCGCCTTGGAGCAAGGCGTAGCTAAGACGGAACTGGTCGTAGAGGCCGCTTCGGAAAACCTGGCCGTAAAATTGGAAATCTTCAAACAACTGGACCAGCTGTGCAATCCCGATTGTATTTTGGCTACGAACACTTCTTCCATTTCCATTACCCAGATCGCCGCGGTGACATCGCGGGCAGAAAAGGTTATCGGCATGCATTTTATGAACCCCGTTCCCATTATGCAACTGGTAGAGATCATTCGTGGTTACAATACCTCCGATGCAACGACGGGCACCGTTATGGAGCTTTCTAAAAAGCTGGGGAAAACACCGACCGAAGTAAACGATTATCCCGGATTTGTGGCCAATCGGATTTTAATGCCGATGATCAACGAAGCCATTGAAACCTTGTACAACGGGGTCGGTGGCGTAACGGAAATCGACACTGTTATGAAACTTGGTATGGCGCATCCGATGGGACCGTTGCAACTGGCCGATTTTATCGGTTTGGACGTTTGCCTTTCCATTTTAAACGTTTTGTACGATGGTTTTAAACGCCCCAAATACGCACCCTGCCCGCTTTTGGTGAATATGGTGAATGCCGGGAAATTAGGGGTGAAATCTGGAGAGGGGTTCTATGATTACTCCCAAAGCCGGAAAGCCGAAACGGTATCCCAAAGCTTTCTATAGCAAGGGATAAATGAACCAGAAATAGCCCCCGTAGACACTTAAACAACATTAATCGTATCAAAAATGGCCACCGTAAAACCGTTCAAAGCGATCAGACCCTGCGCGGACAAAGTCGTTCATGTGGTCTCCAAATCCTATCAAGGCTATAGTAGAAAAGAGCTTAACGCCCAATTGACCTATAATCCATTTTCATTTTTGCACATCATCAATCCGGGTTATAAATACCACAAGGACGTGAAGGGACCGGAACGATTTCAATTGGTGCTTAATCGTTATTTGGAGTTTTTGGAGGACAATGTTTTTTTAAAGGACGCCAAGGACAGTTTTTACCTGTATCAAATGGAAAACGGTGCGTTCAGTTGCTGTGGGCTGTTTTGCAGTACCACCGTGGCGGATTACAATGACAACGTCATCAAAAAACACGAGGACACGCTTCAACGACGGGAAGCCTTGTTCGCCAATTATCTGAAAACGGTAAAGTTTAATGCGGAACCGGTTCTGATGACCTATGAGGATACTACCGTTATTGCCAAGATCATTGAACTGGAAAAACAAAAACCGGTTGCGTATCATTTTACCACTACGGATAAAACGACCCATAAACTATGGGTAATCTCCGAAAAAAAGACCGTAAGCGAATTACAGAACGGTTTTGAAAAAATACCGGCGCTCTATATCGCGGATGGACATCACCGCAGTGCCTCCTCCGCACTGCTGGCCGAAAACTCAAAAAAGGAGAATCCCTCCCATACCGGTAAGGAACCCTATAATTTTTTTATGAGTTACCTGATACCCGATTCCCAAATTCAGATACATGAGTTCAATCGCATGGTGAAAGGACTGAACGGCTTGTCCAAGGAAGCGTTTTTGATTCGTTTGGATGCTTTTTTCCGAATCGAAAATCAGGGGAACGTACTGTATAGGCCGTCTAAAAAACATCACTTTAGCATGTATCTCGATGGGGCCTTCTATTCCCTATACCTTCGAAAGAAGGTTTACCGATTCACCGACGCGTTAAGCCATTTGGACACCCAAATATTGTTCAAGACCATTTTGGAACCAATTTTGGGAATAACCGACCTCAGAAAGGACAAACGGATCGCGTACGGGCATGGAAAACACAACATCATAGAAATGAAGGATGCCATCGACAAGGGACGGTTTACCGTTGGCTTTGGCATGCTACCGGTACGCATGGCCGAAATAAAGGCCATTGCCGACGCAGGGTTGGTAATGCCCCCAAAAAGCACCTACATCGAGCCGAAATTGCGCAGTGGCCTTGCGATCTACGAACTATAACAAGCTATCCAACTATGTCGATCCAACAAAATTTGCTTCGTATTAAAACCGAACTGCCGGAAAACGTAACCCTGGTGGCGGTATCGAAAACCAAACCGGTTTCCGATCTGCAAGAGGCCTACTCCGCCGGCCAACGGGTTTTTGGCGAGAATAAGATCCAAGAAATGACACAGAAGCACGAAGCCTTGCCAAAGGATATTGCCTGGCACATGATCGGCCATGTACAACGCAATAAAGTAAAGTATATGGCCCCTTACGTTAGCCTTGTCCACGGCGTGGACAGTTTGCGGTTGCTAAAGGAAATCAACAAACAAGCCGCAAAACACGAGCGGACCATCGATTGTTTGTTACAGGTGCATATTGCCGAGGAAAGCACCAAATTTGGGCTGGACGAAGCAGAACTGCTCGAGTTGATTTCCTCCGACGCCTTGGCCTCCCTTTCGAACATCAGGATACTAGGGCTTATGGGAATGGCGACCTTTACGGACAATGAGGACCAAGTCCGTAGGGAATTCAAGCACCTAAAAACGCTTTTCGACCGGGCGGCAACAGTACTGGACGGTTTGGAAATTGTATCGATGGGCATGAGTGGCGATTATAAATTGGCCATTTCCGAAGGGAGTACCATGGTGCGCATTGGAAGCAGTATCTTTGGCACTCGAAACACATAATATAAAATCAGGATACTTTTTAGATGTACGCCATACTTGATATTGAAACCACGGGAGGAAAGTTTAACGAAGAGGGAATTACGGAAATCGCCATCCATAAATTCGACGGCCATGAGACGGTGGATCAATTTATCAGTCTGGTAAACCCGGAGAAGCCCATACAACCGTTTGTTGTAAACCTTACGGGAATCAACAATAAAATGTTGCGAACGGCCCCAAAATTTCACGAAGTGGCAAAACGCATCGTAGAAATAACGGAGGGCACCACCTTGGTCGCCCATAACGCCCAGTTCGATTATCGTATTCTACGCACCGAATTCAGAAGATTGGGGTACCAGTTCGAACGCAAGACAATTTGCACCGTGGACCTTTCCAAAAAGTTGATCCCGGAAGCCGAATCCCACAGCCTGGGCAAACTCGTACGATCTTTAGGTATTGCGGTCAGCGACCGGCACCGTGCCAACGGAGATGCCTTGGCGACCCTAGAACTCTTTAAACTTTTACTTGCAAAAGATGTTGATAAAACCATCATTAAAAGTGTATTAAGGACCGAAACGACCGGGGAGCTCTCACAGCGACAGCTCGATATGGTAGAAAACCTACCATCGGAAACTGGGGTATATTACATGCACAACAAGGATGGGGAAATCATTTACCTAGGCAAAAGCACGAATATCAGAAAAAGGGTAAACCAACATTTTACCAATGATGGTGGACGTTCTCGAAGATTACAAAAAGAGACCAAAAAGGTAAGTTTCGAAAAAACCGGAAATGAGCTGATTTCCGTTTTAAAGGAGTATGAGGAACTGAAACGCCACAAGCCCTCCTTTTCCCAGGCAAGGGCAAAACTGTTGTTTTCCCATTGCATTTACGAAGAAACCGATACCAAAGGATACCTTGTCCTCAAAATTGCAAAAACAACCCCCAAATCACGGGCGCTGTTGACGTTCAATAGCCGATTGGGGGCTGAAAACTTTCTGGACACACTGATAAAAAAGAATCGGCTGTGTTTAAAATTAACGGGGAGGTCCGATGCCAGAAAACACTGTTCGGCCTATAGTGAGGGCAACTGCGATGGTGCCTGTATCGAAAATGAAAGCCCGGAGCATTACAATGCAAAAACCTTAGCGGCCTTGGAGCCGTATTGCCTCGCATCAAAAACCATGGCGTTAGTCGATAAAGGTAGGGCAATTGGGGAACGGAGCGCAATTTTGATAAAGAACGGGATCTTTATGGGGTTCGGTTTTTATGGTCTGAACCATCAACTAAATAATTTGCATATCTTAGAATCGTTAATTACGCCCATGCGCTCCGATGCCAACACCAAACACATTATCGAATCGTACCTGCGTAAAAAAAGAAGTCCAAAACAGGTTCAACTGATACCAGCCGAGTGAAAGAACGCAAACCGAACGCAAATTGGAGAGGTCGCCTTCATGAAATCATTTATGAAGCGGATACGCCCTTGGGCAAAGCTTTTGACCTGTTATTATTTGCATTGATCATCCTAAGCGTTGTTTTGGTAATGCTGGAGAGTGTGAAATCGTTCGATGTAAAATACCACAGGCAACTGCTGATTTTTGAATGGATCGTCACCATTTTTTTTACCATCGAATACATTGCCCGTATCGTTGCCATAAAAAAACCATGGAAGTATATCCTCAGTTTTTATGGCATAATCGACTTTATTTCCACCATTCCGCTGTATATCTCTTATTTTTTCGTCGGGTCACAGGTGTTATTGGCGGTAAGGGCCTTGCGCCTTTTGCGAATTTTCAGGATCCTAAAATTGGTCAAGTTTCTTGGGGAAGCCTCCCAACTTAAAAAAGCCCTAAAGGCGAGCAGGGCCAAAATTGCGGTATTTATTTATACGGTCCTTATTTTGTCCGTCATTATGGGTACGATCATGTATTGGGTGGAAAGTGATGCCTCGGGCTTCACCAGTATCCCTAGGAGCATTTACTGGGCCATTGTTACCCTGACCACCGTTGGTTATGGCGATATAGCACCGCAAACGTCCCTAGGCCAATTTATCGCCACAATGGTCATGATCTTAGGGTATGGCATCATCGCCGTACCGACGGGCATCGTCACTTCGGAATTTACCAAACAGGGATTGTCGGAAAAAGGCAAAATCCATTTAAATACTCAAAGTTGTCCCAGTTGCGCGGTGGAAGATCACCGCGACGACGCCACCCATTGTTTTAATTGTGGAAGCAAATTGTAATGGCTAAAATCCTATTGGCAGTAGTAGGCCCCACCGCTATCGGCAAGACCACCTTGGCAATAACCTTGGCACAACATTTTAAAACGGAAATCGTATCCGCGGATTCCCGTCAATTTTACAAAGAAATGCGCATCGGCACGGCAGTACCGAGCCCTTTGGAACTGAATGCGGCGCCCCATCATTTTATACAGCACAAAGCTATTTTTGAAGAGTACTCGGTAGGCGAATATGAAACGGCCGCATTAACGTTGTTGAACTCCCTTTTTAATGCTCATGAGGTAGTCGTCCTAGTGGGTGGCAGTGGCCTATATGTGGATGCCGTGGTGAAGGGACTCGATTATTTTCCAAAAATAGCCACCGACATTCGACAACAACTCAATCTGGATTTTCAACAGAAGGGAATCGTACATCTGCAACAACAGCTTAAACAATTAGATCCTACCTATTATAAAAATGTGGATGCCGAAAATCCACATCGGCTGATCCGCGCATTGGAGGTATGTATCGGTAGTGGGCGCCCCTACTCCTCCTTTTTGAAACGCCCCAAAAAAGAACGCTTCTTTAAGACGGTCACCCTTGGGATTTCCGCGGCGCGAGCGGACATTTACGCACGGATCAATAAAAGAGTGGACCTTATGATGCAAGAAGGACTTTTGGAGGAGGCCGAACGACTTTACCCCCACCGGAAGCTAAATGCCCTTCAGACCGTTGGCTATCGAGAGCTATTCCAGTATTTCGATGGTAATATCGACCTGGAGACCGCAGTTGCCGAAATTAAAAAAAACACCCGCCGTTTTGCCAAAAGACAGCTCACTTGGTACCGAAAACGATCCGATGTGCTTTGGATCGATTACAAATACCAAAAGGAACCGATGATAGCGATGCTGGAAGAAAAACTAACCCAAATTTCAAATGAACGTTAACAAAATCCTTTTTGTAATGGGCGTGTCGGGCTCCGGAAAATCTACCGTGGGACGCGCGTTGGCAGAAAAACTTCAGATTCCGTTTTTCGATGGCGATGACTACCACCCCGCTGCCAACGTCACCAAAATGGCAAAAGGCATTCCCCTGGACGATGCCGATCGACATGGCTGGCTGATCGCTTTGAACAAATTGGCGATGAACCATAAAATGCAAGGCGCTGTCATCGCTTGTTCCGCACTTAAAAAAACCTATCGGAAACTACTGACCGATGGGATGGAACACTATAGCACCTTTGTTTTTTTAGAAGGTTCGTTCGAAACCATAGAAAAGCGCATGAAAGCACGAAAAGACCATTTTATGCCCACCGACCTGTTACGCTCCCAATTTGACACCTTGGAGCCTCCCTTGGATGCGATTACCGTATCTATTTCACAACCTGTTGAAAGCATGGTGGCACAGGTAATGTACTCCATTTAGCGTATCGTTGCAATTTATCCTTAAATATCTCAACAGATAGCGAAGTGGCTTTTTATTTGAGGCCGCTAGGGCCTTGTACTGTTGTAACTAAGCACTTGCAAAAAAAGTAAATGGACGGTTGAATGAATGAGTGTTAAAGATTCATCGGTAACAAAGCAACATAAAAAAAGCACCTATCATAAATAGATGCTTTGTATCGTTGGGAATGGTCGTACAACCGTTTAGGATTCCGTTTTTATTACCAAACGAAAGCCTTCTCCGTGGATGTTGAGTATTTCCACAGTGTCGTCCCGTTTTAGATATTTCCGCAATTTTGCGATGTATACATCCATACTTCGGGAAGTAAAATAATTGTCGTCCCTCCATATTTTGGTCAACGCCAACTCCCTAGGCATTAAATCGTTCTCATGAAGTGCCAACAAACGCAACAACTCATTTTCTTTTGGTGAGAGTTTAATGGCCTCTTCTTCCTTATACTTTAAAAAGCGTAGTTTACTGTTCAGGTGAAAACCGCCTATCTGAAACTCGAACTTTTTGCTATCGGCCAGCGTATTGGACGATTTTCGTTGCAAAATGGCCTTAAGTTTCATCAAAAGTACCTCCGAATCAAAAGGTTTGTTCAAGTAATCATCGGCCCCTGCCTTATACCCCTTTAACACATCTTCCTTCATTGTTTTTGCCGTTAAAAAAACAATGGGCACGTTTTCGTTTTTTTCCCGGATTTCTTTTGCTAATGTAAACCCGTCCTTGTAGGGCATCATAACATCCAAAATACAGACGTCAAAATTGTCCTTTTTGAATTTTTCGAAGCCCTCCATTCCATTTTTCGCCAAAGTGACGTCAAAATCGTTCATCGAAAGGTAATCTTTCAACACGATTCCAAAATTTGGGTCATCCTCTACTAAAAGTATTTTTTTGTTTACAGTATCCATAATTATTCTAGATTAAGGGTAGTTTTAGAAAGAAAGTGCTTCCCTTTCCTTTTTCACTTTCTGCATAGACCTCACCCTGATGATCATCCATTATTTTCTTTACATAGGCCAGTCCCAGACCGTGCCCTTTTACATTATGCAAGTCTCCGGTATGTTCCCTATAGAACTTTTCAAAAACCCGCTTGAGAACAGCTTTGCTCATACCTGAACCCTGATCCTTTATTTTAACGATAATAAAATTTTTTGCCACTTCGGTGTATACATCAACCTTTGGGGCCTCGGGGGAATATTTTATGGCATTATCCAACATGTTAACGAGCACGTTGGTAAAATGCATCTCATTTGCCAACACTTCCGTACGGGTTGCCTCTAAATGTGTTTTCACATATCCACCACGATCCTGTACGATCAATTCTACGTGTGCAACGGCGTCTATTATAATGTCGTGAACATCTAGTCTATCCTTACTAATGTCCAACTGATTTTTTTCCAGTTTCGAAATCCGCAGCACGTTTTCTACCTGTGCGTGCATCCTTTTGTTCTCGTCCCTGATCATTCCCAGGTAACGCATTATCTTTTCCTTGTCATCGATCGTCTTAGGATTTCGGATCGCCTCTACCGCCAAATTAATGGTCGCTATCGGGGTTTTGAACTCATGCGTCATATTATTGATAAAATCGGTTTTGATGGCCGAAATCTGTTTCTGTTTTATCAATTGATAGATTGCTCCCGAATACGATGCCATAATGACCAAAGTAAAAAGCAGGGAGAGCACCGCCATGCCCAATATCTGTTGGATCAAAAAACCTTTCTTTTTAGGAAAAGTGAGCAATAACGAAAAATCCGTATCCCCATCCTTATCCTCAAAAATGGGCGACTTGTACAAGGTACTGCTCGCAAACTTGAATTTTCGGGATTTAACTTTGGTCGGAAGTCCCTTGCTGTATATGCCGTATTCATATTCGACATTTAAGTTTCGTGATTCCAACTCCCGGTTCAACAACAGCTCCAATTCTTGTTTGGAGACCCGTTTATGAATGGGGACCGTTTTCGCACTTTCACTGAAAACGTCATCGAATTGCGCTTTTTCGATACTGGAAAGGGTTCCAATTTTTTCGAGCTTTTCGACCGCATTTAAGCGTATGCCGTTTCCATCGAGATCGTAATCTTCTTTAAAAACAGTTTTTTGCCTTCTGCTGGTATAATTGGATATCAGCGTACTGTCTTCATTATTGCCATTGTCAAAGAACGTGGATGCTATATTGTAATTTTCCTCTAAAATACCGTGGGAATAAAACAGTATTTCGTTGGAATTGATATCCCTATCGATAAAAAAGATGTTTCTGAGCTTCGTCGATGTAGGTGCTCCCAAACTGTCCTGGGAAAGATAACGGTCGTAGTAATCACGTCGCTCCCTTTCTTCCACCTTGTCGGTCACCTTCAACAATACCTGCGAAACCGCGTTTGAGAACTGTTCTTCCTTGTCTTCCACGGACTTCTTTATCCAAAAAACTTGGACAAAAATGATTCCTATGAGCGAAAGGCTCATTAGAATTACCAAAAGAACAAATAACCTTTTGTTCATCTTTTAATCAAAATTAAAGATTTAACATTTACCACTTTCTAGGTTTAACCAAACCTTAACAAAAATGTTAAAATGGAGTGTTTTCAGAGGGTCCCAAGTATTTTTTGGTGTATTCCCAAAACATTGTGAGCCGTTTGTTCTAGATCTAAATTTTCGATAACGTAATCCGCTTTTCGTCTTTTTATTTCGTCGTCCAATTGATGTTCCATACGAGCCCTTACCTGTCCTTCGGAAATGCTATCCCTCTCCATAACCCTCTGAATTCGAACACTTTCATCTGCAGCTGCCAGAATGGTCGCATCATAAAAAGCCTGCATCCCGTTTTCAAAAATAAGTGCGGTTTCCTGTATCACATACTGTGTTTTCTGTTCGGATGCCCATTGTAAAAAATGCTCCCGAACTGCAGGATGTACGATAGCATTCAATTTTTCCAGTAGTTCCGCATTTCCAAAAACCTGTTCCGCAATATGTTTTTTGTTTAACCTTTCGTCCAAATAGGCGGCTTCGCCAAACAAGCCGATAATTGCTCTTTTTACAGTAGCGGAGTCGCGCATCAACTTTTTCGCCTCCCTGTCCGAATCGTAGACGGGCACTCCAAGGTCGGCGAACATTTTCGCTACGGTGGACTTACCGCTACCAATCCCTCCTGTTAATCCGATCAACTTCATTTCCGCTCCAGAATAAAATCCGTACGATCTTTTATAACAGTCGCACCGTAAATATTCGTTGGTTTTGAAGCAATGATGAGCTTCAATGTTTTCGAATCGGTTCCCTGCACTTTTTTATAGTCGGCAATCACACTAAAATCCGACGCTTTGAGCCCCTTTAATGCTGTTAAACTTGCCTTGACCAAAACGTTGGTCTCAGCGGGGAAGGTCGTTACGGACATATTTTCAGGAGCATTGATAACTGTTATAGGAACACTGATCATCTTTTCGGAAAAACGGGATACGGTACCTTCTATTTGCACTGCGGTGGTACTATAAGTGGTATACTTCAATTTTGCATCGTCCTTTACGCGCGCATTAACGGAGAAATCCTCCGTAACCTCGGATAAACGAATGGGGTCCAGCAATACCCGTTCTATAGTATCCACTTCATTTTGTGGTCCGGTGATACCAATCGAGTCCGGCGTTAACACCAAAGGTTTTTCAAGCCTATAATTCTGAGGTAATTGTAAATCCACTTTGGGGACAAGGGGCACTTTTTTTGAAATGACTTTTTGAAAGCCAAAAAAAAGGGAATCTTCGGCAACTCCCAACAAGCTTACGGAATTGGGAAGCTGGGTTTCAATTTGCCGCATGCACTCCTTTTCTACCATAAAATAACGGCCACGGTCGTTTTTCACCTTGGAAAGGTCGAGCCGAAAACTGCGTTCGCCTAAATTGAACGATAAAAACCGAAAGCCTACCGCCTCCAATTTTAAACGGACCCGTTTCTTAGAAACATCGACCAGCAAAAGACTGTCGGGAGGATTTACAAAGGTAAGGCCCACTTCCGCATGATGCGTATAGCGGTTGGAAAGGTTACTTACGAACCAAGCCAAACTTGAACACAAAAAGAACAAAAAGAATAGTTTTACCTTTCGTCGCTTTAGGATATTTTTAATTTTCTGTATCACCCTTTGCTACTTGAAAAACAGTTTTGGAAATACCTGTTCCGCTGTTTTGCCACTAAAGTTAATCAAGATAACAGACTTCAGAAAACCATACCCGTATCCTATGAATTGGATCCATACGGCCAAAAAGGATAATAATGCTATCGCAACACTCCTATTTTTTAATAGCGCATCGATAAAAACCAATGCAAAGTAGCAGCCATACAAACCTAAAGGTGCAAAAATACCGATTGCGGAAAGTACCAACGAGACCAAAAAGCCCAAACAAAAAAGTGTTGGAAACCAATAGGTGACCTTTGCCGTTCCAGGATGCCATTTGTTCAATATGGGGCGCACCATCCCAAATTTGTTTACTTGTATATAGAACTTTTTCCAATCGATCCGTCGCTTATGATATACAAAGGCGTTGGGTATCAAACGGGTTTCGTATCCGTAGTTCCATATGCGCATCGTTAGGTCGGGATCTTCTCCGGGGTGTATTTTTCCATATCCCCCAACGGTTTGAAAGGCTTCTTTGGAAATACCCATATTAAAACTTCTGGGCTGGAATTTACCGACAGCTTTTTTACCCCCACGTATACCACCGGTGGTCCAAATAGAGGTCATGGCATAGTTGATGGCCTTTTGCACAAGACTAAAGGACGGGTGTGCGGCATCAGGTCCACCATAACAGTGTACAAAATGCTCTTGCAGCGCTTTATCCGCCTCCACCAAATACTGTGGCGGCAAAATACAATCGGAGTCCAAAACAATAAAATAGTTTCCTTTCGCCCGCTCCATTCCATAGTTTCGGGAAGCACCCGGCCCCGAATTGGGTTTCGGCAGATAGGTTATCTGCAACCGATCTTGAAATACGGACACCTCATGTTCGGCACTGATAGTGGAACCGTCCTCAACAATGACAACCTCAAAAGCGTTTTCGTAAGTCTGCTCGGCCAGACTTTCCAAAAGCTCCCGAATTTCATCGGGACGATTGTAAACCGGAATGATGAACGAAAAGAATAGCTTCATTGGCCACAGGCGTTAGTTGAAAGAATGCACTTTAGTGCAAGACTTTCCTCCGAATACTCGGAAATACAAATCTTCAATAAATTTGCAGTTGTACTTGGCAGTCCGTAATTTTTATGGGTTACAAAACAGCCCACTACCAACTGTTTACTGCTACTTTGATACAATGTTGAAAAACAATTCCATTCCTTTCCTAGAAACCTATGCATTTTAAATACATGGTAGTTTAGTCAAAAGCAAATAGCGATCGGCACCCAAACATTTAAATGGACCTACCCTTAACCATCAGGTCAGGCAACGCTTATTCAGAATTTAAATGGAGTGGCCTAACTTTCGGAAAAATAATCGATGACTTCTTGACTGACACCGGTGTTGGAAAAACCGCCGTCGTGAAACAAGTTTTGCATCGTTACCTTTTTGGTAAGGTCCGAAAAAAGGGATACCGTATAATCCGCACATTCCAAAGCACTTGCATTACCGAGGGGTGACATCTTTTCGGCATAGCTGATAAATCCGTCAAAACCTTTGACTCCCTGGCCTGCCGTGGTCGGTGTAGGCGATTGCGATATGGTATTGACGCGAACTTTCTTTTCCTTTCCAAAAAAGTACCCAAAACTTCTGGCGACCGACTCCAAATAGGCCTTGTTGTCCGCCATGTCGTTATAATCGGGAAACACCCTTTGTGCCGCCATATAGGTCAACGCTACGATACTCCCCCACTCTGCCATGGCATCTTGCTTGTACAAGCTTTGCATCACCTTATGAAAGGACAAGGCTGAAATATCCCATCCTTTAGCGGTAAAATCATATTTTTCGTCCGTGTAATGGCGTCCTTTACGAACATTTACCGACATTCCAATAGAGTGCAATACAAAATCGAGTTTGCCACCAAGAATCTCCATCGATTTGCTCACCAAAGTATTCAAATCCTCTTCCAGAGTAGCGTCGGCGGGAATAATTTCGGAACCTGTTTTCTCCGCAAGTTGCTTGATCTGTCCCATTCGCATTGCAATCGGAGCATTGGTAAGTACGAAAGTGCCGCCTTCTTCGTGCACTCTTTCCGCCGTTTTCCAAGCGATGGAATTTTCGTCCAATGCACCAAAAATAATTCCTCTTTTTCCCTTTAATAGATTATATGCCATGTGTTTGTAATATTTGTTCGATTTCGGCTTCAAAGATATTTAAAAAGTTTGCAGGAAAACGATGTGGTCTACAGAAAGTTTGAATCGCTATTTTCCCATTTGCGGAACGGTATATTGGGGATACGGCTTTCGTCCCAATTTACGATTGTAGTGCCCAAAGATTAATCGAGTAATTGCCGGGCATGTGCCATTGCAGAATCGGTCAACACCTTACCCCCTAGCATCTCGGCCAATTCGGAAACCCGTTCTTCTTGCTGTAGCTGTTTCAATTTGGTGTGGGTGGTTTCCCCTATCTCTTCCTTAAAGACTTTGAAATGGGCATCTCCTTTGGAAGCCACCTGGGGCAAATGGGTGATGGAAAACACCTGCATATGGTTGCTCATGGCTTTCATGATGTCGCCCATCTTGTTGGAAATTTCCCCTGAAACCCCGGTATCGATTTCATCGAACATCATCGTTGGGAGTTGTTCATAGCGCGCCAACACCGCTTTTATGGTCAGCATGATACGCGACAATTCGCCACCAGAGGCTACTTTTTTAAGCTCGCCATACCCCACTCCTTTATTGGCCGAAAATAAAAAGGCCAGATCGTCCTTACCGGTTTCCTTAAAATTCGCTGCGGGCGTCAACTCCATTTTAAAGGTTGCGCTGGGCATTCCCAAACTGGAAAGCACCTCGGAAAGTTCCTTATCCAAGATCGGTATTGCCCGGGTTCTTTTCTGGGAAATAATGGAGGCTTTTGCTTCCAGCGTTTCTTTTTGAGCCGCCAACAGCGCTTCTTTTTCCGCGATTTCCACTTCTAAATTCGCCGTATCCCCAACTTTTTGCGAAAGTGCCTCCTGAACGGACAAAAGATCGTTAACATTTTGAACATCGTGTTTTCGCAAAAGATCGTACAACAATTGCAATTGGCCGTTAAGTTGCTCAAGACGCTCGGGATCTGCTTCCGTGGTATCTTTGAGCGATTCCCATTCCGAAGCGATATCCTCCATTTCGATATGGACCGATTGTATCCGTTGGTGCAAGTTTTCATACTTTTCGCCAAAATCGGCCAGCTTGCCCGAGAGTTGGGTCAATTGGGTTACCGCGCTCATAATACCCAACTGATCGTCACTTAGCAATTGATAGCCATTGGCAAAATACTCCAAAATGGTCTCTACATTGCTCAATTTTTGCTGTTCCGATTCCAGTGCTTCCTGCATTCCTTCGCTTAGGGCAGCCGTTTCCAATTCTTGAAGCAGAAAACTGTCGTAATCTTTCTCTTTATTGGCCTCCTTTTGGGTAGCGATTAACTGTTGCAAACGCTTTTCGGTATCCCTGAATGCCTTTAATTCCGTTCCATACGCCTGCAAGTTTTGCTTATTGTCGGCCAAGGCGTCGATAACCTTTAATTGGAATTCATTTTCCGTAAGTCGTAGGGTCTGGTGCTGCGAATGCACGTCGATTAAGCGTTCCCCCAAAGCCGATAGTATGGATAAGGTTACCGGAGAATCATTGATAAAGGCACGGGATTTACCACTTGGGTGTATTTCACGGCGCAAAATTGTTTCGTCCTCATAGTCGAGGTCGTTCTGTTCAAAAAAGGGACGTAATCGGTATTTGGTAATTTTAAAGGCCGCTTCTACGATACACTTCCGTTCTTTGTCCCGTAACGACCCAAGGTCGGCACGTTTGCCCAATACCAGGGCAAGACCTCCTAAAAGAATCGATTTTCCGGCACCGGTTTCCCCGGTAATAACCGTAAAACCAGTATGGAAGGACACCTCTAGGGCATCTATCAACGCATAATTTTTAATGGATAGGTTGGAGAGCACAGTTTCACTTACTTAGGATGCAAAGATATGTTTATTCCGTCGTAAAACATTCCATAATCTTCTTCAAAAGAACCTGCCGCAGGTAATCGGTAAAAACGGTGCTACAAGCCGATCACCCTACAAATACATAGACCGGCACCTATCGCAATCCCTCGGAATTGACAGTTACCACCGATTGAAGTTTAATATTTGATATCGTTCCAAGTGCTGGAATACAGGGGCGCAATACTGTTCAGGGTCTCCTTTAAAGACACGATATCGGTCTTGGGACCATCTGAAAAAATACTTTGGATCTCTTCCGATTTGGCATCAAAAAAGGTCTGGATCAAAAAGGCATTGGGACGTCTTTTAATCATCGTTTCAAAAAGTTTCATGGTACCGGCGATCACCTGTTTTCCGGTGCTGTTATTGTCGGCCAGTACATCCATTCCCTTTCTGTGGTAGTTGTACATGGCAACACGGTATTCCCTGTACGAGTTCGACATGAGGTTATCGACCAGTTCAAACCGACTGCGTTTGTTATCGGTGGTGCGTTCCCAACCACGAATGTTGTTTCCCTGTGCCTGGGTAACAATGGCCTGTGCCACCCTAAAATTATCGTTTCCGCCTTCGAGTGAAAAGGTATCCGCATCCAATCCAAGGATTACATACACGTAATACGATATGACGCTGACAAGATTCGATTCAAAAACATTTTGATTGAAGACCAACGGCTGAAATTCAATGTATTCAAAATCAAAATTGTTGTCCTTAAAGTTAAAGATCGGGGTCTGGTACGAAGTATTGTAAACAGGTCTAGAAGATTGTACCTGAATGTTACCTTGAAAACGATTGGAATCGAAATCGGTGATGGTAATGAACATTTGTGCGTTCACCAGCTCATTTTCCTTAAACTTACGGTTGGTCCACTTGTTCTTGTTCACAAAATCGTTCAACGCCCGTTCCAAGGTTTTGAATACCTGTTGATTGGTTTGCGAGACCTGATCGGAATTCACCGTAATGGTACAATTTAGCTCTTGCGCGGCCAAAGTACCCATGAACATCAAAAAGAAACTGAAAAAAAAGAATGTGTTACGCATGGGTCTTACTGATAATTAAGTTCCAGATATCGGATGCTACGGCCGCCTTTGTCTTAAGTTCAAACGATCGTATCTCCGAATTCTTATCTATAAATTGTATTTTATTGGTGGAGGTACCAAAACCCGAACCCTTGTCATTCAGGGAGTTCAATACGATGGCATCCAAATTTTTTCGCTCCAGTTTTCCTTTTGCATTGGCCAGCTCATTCTCTGTCTCCAAGGCGAAACCCACCAAATATTGCCGTTTTTTCAGGGCACCCAACGATTTTAAAATGTCTTTGTTCTTCACTAAAGATAGGGTAAACTCGGCATCCGATTTTTTAATCTTTTGTGTTGCCACCTGCTCGGGCCGATAATCGGCCACTGCCGCAGCGCAGATAACGACATCCATATCGGAGTAATTGGAATGGGCGACATCGTACATTTCGTTGGCGGAGGTTACGCGGATACAATTGATGTTCGAGTGTCTTGGGCTTAAGTTGGAAGGCCCGGACACCAAGGTTACGGTCGCACCCAAATTGGCGGCGCACTCCGCTAATTCGTATCCCATAAGACCGGTAGAATGATTGCCGATAAAGCGAACGGGGTCAATGGCCTCATGCGTGGGTCCGGCGGTAATCATGACCTTCTTTCCCGATAAAGGCAATCCTTTTTGTAGCTCCCTTTCTATAAAGGCTACCATATCCTCCGGTTCTGCCATTCTGCCTTCTCCGTGCAATCCACTGGCCAGTTCCCCACTGGTCGCCGGAATCATAATATTTCCGAAAGATTCCAGTGCGGCAAACGATTTTTTGGTAGTAGCATGTCGGTACATGTCCAAATCCATCGCCGGAGCAAAAAAAACAGGACATTTGGCGGACAGATATGTCGCCAATAACAGGTTGTCAGCCGTTCCATTGGCCATTTTTGACAATGTATTGGCCGTGGCCGGGGCCACGAGCATCAAATCGGCCCAAAGCCCTAGCGATACATGATTGTTCCAATCTACGGAGCCATTGTCCTCCGAAACAAAATCGGTCAGTACAGGGTTTTTGGATAAGGTTGCCAAGGTCAACGGCGAAACAAAGGAGCCGGCGCTTTCAGTCATAATAATCTTGACTGTAGCGCCGGCTTTAATCAGTAATCGAACCAGGAAGGTGGTTTTGTAGGCGGCGATTCCCCCTGTTATTCCTAAGAGAATGTGCTTGCCGTACAACATCCGTTATACCTCTTTATCGGTATTCCTGTGGTATATTTTTTCGTTCAACCATTCCTCAACGGCCAACGCATGCGGTTTTGGGAGTTTTTCGTAGAATTTGGAAACCTCGATCTGCTCTTTGTTTTCAAAAACTTCCTCCAGACTATCGCTGTAGGTTGCAAACTCTTCAAGCTTCTCCAACAGTTCTTTTTTGATTTCGGAGTTTATTTGAACCGCTCGTTTTGCCGCTATCGAAATAGCTTCGTAAATGTTTCCCGTTTCCTGATCAAATTCATTTTTGTTGATGGTAACGGTAGAAACCGGCGCTTTGGAATTTTTTAGGTCATTCATATTCATGATATCGAATTATTTATTTGGCCCGCCCTGTTGGCTGCTCTGGTAACTCTTGGTTTATTTTTTCCAATAACTTTTCCGCCTTTTCGGCATACTCCGTTTCAGGATATTGTTTTTTCAACTGCTCATATGCCGTCCGCGCCTTATTCAAACGTTCCGGCTTCATCCGCTCAATACTGTTTATCCCGTACTCGGTAGCCGACTCAAACCGATAGTACAACGCTTTTTCCATATACACGGAACCCGGGTAATCGGTAATGAAATTCTCAAAGGCGGCAATTGCAGGAGTGAGAAAGGTAAAATCGAACTTTCCTAGCTTATTGAACTGTTTGGCTATTTCATAGGCCTTTCGTTCTTTCTTTGTTGTCAGCTCCTTAGCCATTTGGTTGGCCTCCGGAAAATACTCCGAATCCGTATAGGTATTGATAAAGGTCTGCAATTTTGCAAGGGCCTTATCCGTATCAGTTTGGTCCAATGAATAATTGGGACTCAACTTATAATAACATTTTGCACCAAGAAACGAGGCTTGCGCCGCTTTATCACTACTTGGATATGACTTGACAAAACGCTCGAACTGATATCCGGCCATATTGTAATCTTTTCGCTGAAAATAGCTGTCCGCCAAAAAGAACATGACCCGTTCCCCTTGAGGCTTTCCAACGTACTTTGGCGCTATTTGTTCAAAAAGACGGTTCGACCTTTTATAGTCACCGTCCTCGTAAAGCTTTTCCGCCATATCGTACTTGGCCTTCACATCTTGATTTTTCAATACCTGTTGGTATTCACTACAAGAGGAAAAACAAACGACTAGACATAAATAGAACGGTAATGTAGCCCGGTTTAAAAACATTTTGCAAAATTAGGGATTATGGATGGATTTAAAAAACAAAATTTCCCTGCTAAAATAAGCAGATGCCCTAACTTTTAAATCGCTTTTGAGGAAGTTTTAACGTACGTTATGAAACAGTGTGCTTTAGCTTTTGTTCCACGAACCGAAGGAGTTCTCCTTTTAAGCGTGTACTGGCCTCCATCAAAGGCAAACGCACTTTGGCCGTAGCAAGGTTCAGAATTTCAAAAATCGCCTTAATCCCGGCAGGGTTCCCCTCTTGGAAAATCAGTTCCATTCCAGAATGTAACGTATGGTGCAGCGCTCTTGCCTCGGCGGCCTCACCGTTCAGGCCGAGCCGTATCATCGCCGAAAACTCCGCGGGAAGGCCTTGACCAAGCACGGAAATTACTCCGGAACCACCCGCCAATGTCGTTTCCAATGCCGTTGCATCATCACCCGATATCACCATAAACCCGTTCGGTCTTTGTCTTAAAATATGCCGTACCTGTTCCATGTCGCCCGAAGCTTCTTTTATGGCTATGATCTTTGGACAATCGTTGGCCAATCGTACGGTAGTCTGCGGTGCCATATTACTACCGGTGCGGCTCGGCACATTGTACACGATGATCGGTAGTGGCGATGCCGCGGCTATTACCTTAAAATGTTGGTAAATGCCCTCTTGGGTAGGTTTGTTGTAATAGGGGGATACGGATAAAACGACATCAAAATTCGTTAGGTCGAGTTCCCTAAGCTCTTCTACCACGGCGGCGGTATTGTTACCTCCGACACCTAAAACCAAAGGAAGCCTACCGTTATTTGCGGCAACCACGGTATCGGCAACCAATTGCTTCTCTTTTTTGGTAAGGGTCGCCGATTCTCCGGTAGTACCCAATACCACCAAATAATCGATGCCCCCATCGATACAGTAACCAACAATTCGTGTAAGCCCATCAACATCGACATGGCCTTCGGTGGTAAAAGGTGTCACCAATGCAACCCCAGTTCCTATCAATTCCTTCATACTATCCACTTTATTTGTAATATATCCTCTATTCCGAACAATTATAACCAAGTGAAAAACGGCATGTTGTAGATAGTTATCCGCCTATTTCATTAAGGACACCCAAATACTTCTTTAGCTCTTTTTTAAAGACCTTGAAGTCGTTTAAGGGAACTTCCAAAATCAAATCGTTAAAATAACTATCGACTTCACTGAAACCAACACGAAAACGTGCCTTGGTATTGACGCTCATCAATTTCATGAGCAAGTTATCTTCTTTGTAATAATTGACCAACAAATCATATTCCCGGCTTAAAAATTCCAAAGCATAACTGTTTTCGATAGCACCGTTCCATCCCAGGTCCTTATCGGAAAATACCGGGGTGGCATAGGGGGAGTTTTTATCATAATAACTCTTGTACCCTATTATTTTGACGGCATTGGGCCGAAGTGCATACTCTTCTTGAAACTGGAAAAAGACGTCCGAATTTTCAAACTTGTCCATATCCACAATGCACCCGACCGAGGTAATTCCGTGGGACCGGTCCACCGGTACTACAGGGCGTTCCATGGCCGCTTTCAAAAACTTAACACCAGATTTATATTTCAGCTTATCTTTTATTCCTTTAAACATGTATTTTTACCATTTAAACCTGCAACCTTGTCCGTTGGCACATCGGGTCTTTATCCAATTGCATTGGAATAAAGTACCACCTGTTTCACCACAGGGTCGCAAGGGCATACAATACAAATGTAAAGAATATCCTATCACCTGATGGGACAAAGATAAAAAGGATGACTGTTTTAAAAATAAAACATTTTGTTGTTTCTGTAACAATATGTATGATGGCATCCTGTAAACCGGACGGTTACTCCTTACAAAAAATAACGGCAGAACAGCTCCCTATATTGGACACGATCGCAAAAATCGATTCCATCGACGCCATGATCTTCCCCTATCGTTCACGGATAGATGCGGTACTCGACAGTACCTTGGCCTATGCGCCCAACACCATTTCCAAGGACGACGGCAGCTACAATACTACCGCAGGCAATCTTTTGGCGGATTTAGTGTTGGAGCGTGCCAACCCGATATATAAAAGCCGCACTTCCAATACCATCGATTTTGTGTTGCTCAACCACGGTGGTATACGATCTACTATTTCCAAAGGTCCGGTAAGCGCCCGGACGGCATACGAAGTGATGCCTTTTGAAAATTACATCGTGGTCGTAGAATTGCCCGGAACGGCCGTAAAGTCGCTTTTATCCTTTTTGATACGCTCAAAAAGAGCACATCCCGTAGCGGGAGTCCAAATTGTTTTAAATAACGATGATACCATTCATCAGGTGACCATTGCCGGCAGACTTTTTAGCGAAACGGAAACGTACCATATTGCTACCAACGATTACCTAGTAAAGGGAGGCGACAACATGGGTTTCTTTGCCGATGCCACGGCTTTTCACCAGACCGATTATTTGGTCCGGAACGCCATAATCGACTATTTTAAGGCCGTAGACACCATAGCCCCCAAGGTAGACGACCGGTTTTATAAAAGGAATTGAGATTTACAAAAATATTGAACACCCAATAGAAGAATTAACCCCTTAGTGGGATTCGGGCACCAAAAACGAAGCATGTGCCATGAAATGAGCAGAAATTTTTAGTTTTCTCATTTTTAGCAGACTACAAAACCTCAAACGGATGAAAAGAAGAACGTTTATCAAGGATGTTTCGGCAGCGGGAAGCTTGGCGCTAAGCGGTCTTTCCTTAGCGTCGTGCAAGGAGGACCTACCCAAAAAAAAGCTGACCATTTTACATACCAATGATGTACACAGTCATATCGACCCCTTTCCTTCGGAACATAGCGAATTTCCGGGAATGGGCGGTCTGGCGCGACGGGCGGCATTGGTAGAAACAATCCGTAACGAAAATCCGAACACCTTGCTATTGGATGCCGGCGACATTTTTCAGGGAACCCCCTACTTCAATTTTTATGGGGGCGAGCTGGAATTCAAACTAATGTCCAAACTAAGGTACGATGCCGCCACAATAGGAAATCACGACTTTGACAATGGCATCGACGGACTTTTGGCCCAACTGCCCAATGCGACGTTCGAGCTGTTATCGGCCAATTACGATTTTCGCAACACCGTGCTCGATGGGCATGTAAAGCCGTACCGCACCTATTTTATGGATGGCATCAAAGTAGGCATCTACGGCCTTGGTATTCAATTGGAAGGTTTGGTCACCCATTCACTCTATAAAGAAACAAAGTCGCTCGACCCTTATGAAATTGCCTGGGATTGCGAACAGCACCTTAAAAACGATGAGCAATGCGATGTCATTATCTGCTTGTCCCATCTGGGCTATCGGTACCCAAACGAAAACAGGCCCAACGACCTAAAACTGGCAGCCAAAACCGCACACACCAACCTGATCATCGGTGGGCATACACACACTTTTTTGGAAAGACCCACCATCGCGAAAAACCGTATCGGCAATGATGTTCTGGTCAATCAAGTTGGGTGTTTCGGGCTTCAATTGGGAAGAATCGATTTTTATTTTGATGCCCTAAAAAACAGCACCTCCAAAGGGGTAAGCATTAGCGTGTAACCATGACCATACAGTTCTTAAAGACCAATGCCAAAAATGAGGACTTCATTAAACTGGTGGCACAATTGGATACCGATTTGGCGACCCGAGATGGAGCGGACCATTCGTTTTACCATCAATTTAACGGTATCGACCGATTGGAACATTGTTTGGTAGCCTATTACAACCACAAGGCGGTAGGCTGTGGCGCCCTTAAAACGTTTGACCCTACCACCCTTGAAGTAAAAAGGATGTACGTATTGCCCGATTTTCGTGGAAAAGGTATCGCCACAAAAGTGTTGACCGCACTGGAAGTATGGACAAAAGCATTGGGTTTTCACCATTGCCTACTGGAAACCGGAAAACGACAACCGGAAGCCATCGCCCTTTATCAAAAAAACGGCTATGTCATCGTTCCCAACTACCCTCCCTATGAGGGCGTCCAAAACAGCCTTTGTTTTAGAAAAACTGTTCACGGCCAAACCAACAAGAATTCCTGACTTTTTACGTAAGCACTTCCAGGTGGTACATTGCTATAGTTCCTATAATACCTGCTCTATGCTATTTGGTCGATGGTTTAATCCAAAAGGATGTAATAAAAGGCATCCGCTACCTCGTCGGCTTTTTGCTTGCACTAGTGCTGCTATGGATAGGATTGCGCCTTTTTTGGGTTTGGTTCGCGCTATCGCCCCCAATTTTGATTCCGCTGATTTTGATTGCAAACCGCGTCGTCAGAAGGGCGATTATTTAGTCCGATGTCAACACGAAGGCTACCAACTGCAAATGCTCGGTTTTCAAGTCTACCGTGGGGTACGGTTTTCCCGCCTTACGATACCAATAGCCCGCATTGAACGCATCACCTTCTTTACGGTGCAGGTAGGCGTGGATCCAACTTCCCAAACCAGTGTGCATGTCCTGGGCAATGTTATGGGAGGCTTCCCAGTCGTCCTTGGCATCGAACCAAAGCGCTTTTAAACCTTCGGGCCAATGAAGCGGCACTTCCCTGAGCCGTAGCGAATCTTGAAAGTCTTGAATATTTTGAGGTGGTTCCATTGGCCTTAGCATTTATTTTTCACGGACGCAACCAAACATCCGGATTCAAATAAAACATTTTTTTCCATCCCTGCACCGCTTCATCATCATATAAATGTGGATAGGGAAATGGGGTTGTTATCGCATAATGCAAATGTGGTGGTTTGCCAACGGCATTTCCCGTATCCCCGACAGAACCGATGACCGCCCCGGCACTCAGTGGTTTAAAGACCGTTGTTTTGATATCGTTCAAGTGCGCATAATAATGAAAACGCCACTTTGGCCCCAATACCATAACGGACTTCCCCCCTTTTCCCCCTTCGTGAACGTACACCACAATTCCTTGGGTAGCCGACAGTACATCGGTACCCTTTTCGGCAAAAATATCGATTCCTTTATGGGTAATGGAACTGCCCCACGGATAGGCCCAAAACGATTTTTTGTTCCAACTGGTCAAGCTCGCGCCCCGAACGGGTACTACCATACGTTGTGGTATCAAAAAACCGGCTCCTAGCACCAAAAAAGGCACCCATAACCATTTGCGCAGCGATCGGTTTCGAAACAAAAAAGCCAAGGTGGTCAATACTGCCAGCCAAAAACGTCGGGTAGTGTTGGTAATCATTTCGTCATTCGTTAAACCAAGGGTATCCCTAGTAAATTATCTCGGGGCAAGCCCACGAGGCATTAAAAGGAACTGTCCTTTACCATTTCGAAGCAAGCATCGGGGTATGAAACCCACTTGTGGAAATCAAGCTTTTTTGACAATGGCGTTGTTTCAAAACAAGAAACAAAATCGACCGGAGTTCCTTAGCATATCGTCCCATGCTCCGTTTTAGCCCGAACACCCTAAAAAGCTAAACTCAGTTAACCATTTGCAAAAACTCCTGTTCCGAGATAATGGGAACCCCCAATTTTTCCGCCTTGGTTCGTTTACTGGGTCCCATTTTGTCGCCGGCAACCAAATATGCGGTATTCGAGGAGATACTGGAACCTACTTTACCCCCATTGTCTTCGATCAGTTTTTTTAGTTCGTTTCGTCCGATGGTTTCAAAAACCCCCGAAACGACAATGGTTCGTCCTTTCAATTTATCGGTTTGATGCTGCAACTGTTCCTCCGATATGGAGAACTGTACCCCATGGCGTTTAAGTCGGTCGATGATGGCCCTGTTGGTAGCATTTCCAAAAAATTCGAGAACGGATTTTGCGATACGTTCCCCTATTTCGTCGACCGCTACAAGCGCTTCCTCTGTCGCTTCGGATAATGCATCTATATTTTTGTAGGCCCTAGCCAGTTTTTTTGCTACGGTTTCCCCAACAAAGCGGATACCCAAGGCGAAAAGGACCCGCTCAAAAGGAATTTGTACCGATGCCGCTACCCCTGCGACGAGATTGGCTGCGGATTTTTCCGCCATACGTTCCAACGGCATAAGCTGTTCTTTGGTCAGTTCGTAAAAATCCGCATAATTGGTGACCAAGCCTTCCTTGAACAATAGGGTTACGGTCTCGCTCCCCATTCCTTCGATATCCATCGCTTTTCTGGAAATATAGTGCTGCATGCGTCCCGTAATCTGCGGTGGACAACCATAATAGTTCACGCAATAGTGCTTTGCATCCCCTTCGGTACGCTCCAATTCACTATCACATTCGGGACAGTGTGTAATGTATGCCGTCGGTTTCGAACCCTCGGGCCTTCTGGTAAAATCTACCTGAACGATCTTGGGGATGATCTCCCCTCCTTTTTCAACAAAAACGGTATCCCCTTCGCGAATATCGAATTTTGCAATTTGGTCGGCATTGTGCAATGAGGCCCGTTTTACCGTGGTTCCCGCGAGAAGCACAGGTTCCAGGTTCGCGACCGGGGTAATGGCCCCGGTACGGCCTACTTGATATGAAATCTCCCTCAAAACAGTGGTCGCCTGTTCCGCCTTAAACTTATAGGCCATGGCCCATCGGGGCGATTTGGAAGTAAACCCAAGTTCTTCCTGTTGTTGAAGGTCGTTTACTTTGATAACGACACCATCCGTTTCATAAGGCAACTCGTGGCGATGTACGTCCCAATACGCGACAAAATCCATAATCTCCCCCACCGTTTTACAATGTTTGGCTACCGATGGTACTTTGAACCCCCATTCCCTTGCTTTTTCCAGCATTTGCCATTGTGAGGTGATTCCTGTGTTCCGGCCAACGATACCATAAAGCAAACAATCCAGTGGGCGCTGCGCAGTTATGGCGCTATCTTGAAGTTTTAAACTTCCCGAAGCGGTATTCCTTGGATTCATATAGGGCTCTTCCCCATTGGCGATACGTTCCTCGTTCATTTTGGCAAAACCCTCGAACGGCAATACGATTTCGCCCCTAATATCAAATTTTTCAGGATAGTCCCCTTTTAACCGCAACGGAACGGAATTGATGGTTTTTACATTGGTCGTAACATCGTCTCCCTGGGTACCGTCGCCCCGGGTCACCGCCCTTATCAACTCCCCGTTTTCATAGGTAAGGCTTATGGAAGCGCCATCATACTTCAGCTCGCAGGTAAACGTCACATCCACGTCGCCAAGTCCCCTTTGAATGCGTTTCTCCCAATCTTCCAAATCTTCTTTTGAATAGGAATTGTCGAGCGAATACATCCGATGGTCATGAACCACCGTATCGAAGTTTTTGGTGACCCCACCGCCGACCCGCAAAGTGGGCGAGGTAGCATCATAAAATTGAGGGTTGGCCGCTTCCAAGTCTTGAAGGGCCTTTAACTTCATATCGAACTCATAATCGGAAATGGTCGGACGGTCCAACACATAATAATTATGGTTGTGTATCCGTAACTCGTTTCGTAATTCGGTCAGCTGTGCTTCAATGTCCATATCCTTTCGAATGGGTTTAGTTTGTCTTGATATTTTTTACGGCATATTGGTTACGGTACCTTTTAGCATCCTAGGATTCCCGTAAAGGTCGTTTCGCAATTCAATATCCATAAAATTATGCTCCTGTAAAAGCTGTTCGGTCTCTTTCGGGAGATATTGGTTAATTTCCAAAAACAAGGTGCCGTTTTGGGCAAGATTAAGTGCCGCGAAACCGATAATTTTTTTATAAAAAATCAAAGGGTCCTCATCTGGCACGAACAATGCCAAATCGGGTTCAAAATCAAGCACGTTAGCCTGCATTTGTTTTTTTTCACTTTCCCGTACATAAGGAGGGTTGGACACGATAACATCGAACCGAAGTCCAAGATCGTTTAGTGTACGGATATCTGCCTGTACCGTTTTAACATCCACCTTGTTCCTTTGGGCATTGCGTTCGGCCAATGCCAAGGCCGGCTCGGAGACATCGAGCGCATATACGGTACTTCCCTGTAGGTATTTTGCCAGTGAAACCGCTATACAACCACTCCCAGTACCGATATCCAACATGAGGGTTTCTTCCCTTTTCGATTGCGTTTCCATGGCCGCGTCCCCTTGTGCCGATGCCGTCGAATCTTTGGTATCGCCCACATGCCCCTTGTATGTTTCCAAAATCCAGTTGACCAGCTCCTCGGTTTCCGGACGGGGAATCAGCACGTTTTCGTCCACTAAAAAATCCAATCCCATAAACTCCGTATTCCCCATTATGTATTGCACCGGCCGGTGGTTACGCAATTCGGATAGGGCATGGAACAAGGGTTTTTCCTGTGCTTTGGTCAGCTGTCGTTTTGGGTCTAACGCCAGTACAAAACGTGGAAAATCAAAGTAATGATCGATCAACAGGAAAAAAAAACTATCCACTTCCTCCACCGGATAATGCGCATCCAACTCCTTGTGAAAAATGTTTTTTACTTCGCTCAACAACATATCGGATCCACTTGAACCCAGCACTTCAACAGGCATTAAAAGTCCATCGAAACGTCTCGGTTTATTGTTCTATTTTTGTGTCCGTGAAGATACTGAGAATGCAGGCAATCCTAAAAATCCTATCGCATAAAAAATGACGTACACTACGGATGAAAAATATATGTTACGGTGTATTGAAATTGCCAAAAACGGGATCGGCACCACGGCACCAAACCCTTCCGTAGGGGCAATCGTCGTACACAATGGTAAAATTATCGGGGAAGGCTTCACCAGTCCTTTTGGCGGTGCGCATGCCGAGGTAAACGCCATTGGTTCGGTAAAAAATAAAGCCTTGTTGCCGCATAGTACACTTTACGTGACCTTGGAACCCTGCTCCCACCATGGAAAAACTCCGCCTTGTGCCGACCTGGTACTGCGGCATAATATCCCCCGAGTGGTCATCGGACTTAAGGATCCCCACATTAAAGTGGCGGGCGAGGGAATACAAAAACTAAAGGATGGCGGGTGCGAGGTACATACGGGAATAATGGAAAAAGCCTGTAGGCTACACCACAAACGGTTTTTAAAATTTCATGAGGAACACCGACCGTACATCATTTTAAAATGGGCACAAACATCGGATGGTTTTATGGCACCTGAAAGCCATGAAAGGGATAGTACTGCGCAACCGTACTGGATAACCAATAAGGCATCCCGACAGCGAGTCCACTTTTGGCGCAGCCAAGAGCAAGGGATACTGGTAGGTACCAATACCGTTCTGGCGGACAACCCTAAACTGAACGTTCGGTTATGGTCGGGAAAAGGCCCGATACCGTTGGTTACGGACAGGCTTTTGAAAATACCAAGCGATTTTAATGTGCTGAACGGCGCGGTTCCGGCTATCGTACTTACGGAAACGGCAGACAAGAAGCGGTATACCAAAGAAAATACCTATGCCATGATCGATTTTTCGAAGCCATTGCCGGAACAGATCTGTAACCAGTGCTATAAGGCCTCGATCACCAGCCTATTTATCGAGGGCGGTGCGCGGACGCTGCGAAGCTTTATCAACAGCGACCTTTGGGACGAGGCTAGGGTGTTTACCGGAAATCAGTCGTTTCAGGAAGGGCTGAAAGCACCTACGCTCCCTATAGCACCGACCGTTACCGAAAAGTTGAATGACGACATACTGAACATATATTATAGATGATCAAGAACCTAATTTTTGATTTTGGAGACGTATTCATTAATCTGGACAAGGATATCGTTTTTAAGGAAATACGGAGACACGGCGGCGAAACCCAATTGTTGCCACAATTGATAGCGGTGAATAAGAAATACGAAGTTGGTGCTATTTCTTCCGATCGTTTTATATCCGAAATCTTTGACCTGTTCCCAGCAATCGAGAAATCGGAAATCGTTGGCATATGGAACGCCATGCTATTGGATTTTCCGGAGTACCGCTTGCTATTCCTGGAAGCACTGGCCCAGGAAAAACGGTATCGTATGTTTTTATTGAGCAATACCAACGCCCTACATATCGAAGCGGTTCGGCAACACATGGGCGAAGACCGCTATCGGCGCTTTCAAAATTGTTTTGAAGGTTTTTATCTCTCACACGAAATCCATTTAAGAAAACCGGATAGGGAAATTTATCAATTTGTATTGGATAAAAATGAACTGCGCCCCGAGGAAACTTTTTTTGTCGATGACACGGAAGAGAATACCGAAGCCGCTAAAAATATGGGTATTACGTGCTGGAACATAAAAGTTGGGAAAGAAGACGTTATCGATTTAAGAAGCAGACTGTAGTATGACCTATCTTGTTCTTAGCATTCTTTTTTCCAGCGTCATTTTTGTCGTTTTCAAGTTGTTTCAGCGTTATGGGGTAGAAACCTTGTACGCCATAATCACCAATTATGTAGTGGCCTGCGCCATCGGCTTCTATTTTTACGAGGGAAGCGTGCCGCTATCGTCAGTACCGAAAAAGCCTTGGTTTTGGGGTACTTTTATGCTGGGGGCGTTGTTCATATTGGTATTCAACTTAATGGCGGCCACTGCTCAAAAAGTAGGGGTCTCGGTAGCTTCCGTAGCAACAAAAATGTCGTTGGTCATCCCAGTAGTGTTCGGTGTTTTCGCCTATCAGGAAACACTGGGGCCGTTAAAGATATTGGGAATTGTTTTGGCATTGGGAGCGGTTTATTTTGCGTCTGTCAAAGCGAGCACTTCCATTAATGGCAATGCCCTACTACTTCCGATCTTGGTATTCATAGGCTCTGGGCTTATCGATACCAGTTTAAAATATTTACAGGAAGTATATATCGCGGAAAAGGAATACGCGCTTTTTTCAGCTTTGGTCTTTGGTTCCGCTGGCGCGATCGGCCTGCTCCTAATTTTGTTGCGGGGCATACGGACAAGTTTGAGCATCAATATTAAAAATATGGTGGGCGGTGTCGTTTTGGGCGTTCCGAATTACTTTTCCATTTATTTTTTATTAAAGGCCCTTCAAAACGATACGTTGAACAGTGCTTCGGTATTTACCATCAATAACGTGGCCATAGTAATGGTATCCACCTGTTTGGGAATCGTACTTTTTAAAGAGTCCGTAAGCCCTAAAAATTGGGGCGGTATCGTTTTGGCGGTGATCAGTATCATTTTAGTTGCATTTTTCTAATGGAGGGGACCACAAGCTTTAAAACACTGGAAGGCCCTTCACCGGAAACACTTTTTAAGGAAAAAAAGAGCAAGTTTTACGGTTACGCGTTTCCCATAAAAACAGAAGATGCGGTAAAACCCATCATACAACGCTTACAAAAAGAACATCCCCACGCCAATCACTTTTGTTTTGCCTGGAAGTTGAACCCGGATGGAAGCGCCTATCGGGCCTCTGACGATGGAGAACCGAACAATACGGCCGGCATGCCCATTTATGGCCAATTGAATTCCTTTGGCCTTACCAATGTGTTACTCGTGGTCGTTCGGATTTTTGGGGGAACAAAACTGGGTGCCGGCGGATTGATACAAGCTTACCGGGCGTCGGCAAAGATCACTTTGGAGGCGAGCAACATAAAAACGGAGTTCGTTACCGACAAAATAATAATTACCGTACCCTACGGCGAATTACAAAAGGTAATGCGCTATATCAAACAAGACCGACTAAAGATCGTTTCGCAAGATATGGGGCTTAATTGTACGCTGACCGTATCGGTAGACCGGTCGGATACCGAAAAAATAGTATCCAAATTTAAGGGAGTGCGATCCGCCGTAATCAAAGTGAAGTAACCAGTAACAGATTACAGTGGTATCATCAACCCGCCGCTTCTATTTTCTCTAGAATGTACCCCGGACATTTTATGGGGCGTTTCGTTTTCATATCCATAAAGGCAAGTTGTGTGTTGGCCGTCGCCAAAAGTGCACCCTTCTCATTATAAATTTCGTAATCAAATTCTATTTTAACCACCGGCGTTTTTAGCAACTGTGTCCTTACGGACAACAGGTCGTCATAAAGGGCGGATTTTTTAAATTGTAACTGTAGGGATATTACAGGGAGCATCACCCCACTTTCCTCCATGTCCCTGTAAGAAATACCCAGTTCGCGCAACCATGCTACCCTTCCCATCTCCAAGTACTGCGCGTAATTACCGTGGTACACCACTCCCATTTGATCGGTTTCGGAATACCGCACTCGAAAAGAAATTTCGTTAAAGTCCATACATTTCAAGCTAAAAAGTTTATATTTAAAGGAGTTCGAAACGGCCGGTGAACATGACGAAAAAAAAGCGGAAAATCAATAGCGTTTGATTTTTTTTTTAGAATTTTTGTTCACATATTTGTCCCACTTAAGAACAAGGGTTTGCTCCAACCTTTTTTTGACCTGCTTGCTAAAAAACTAACCAACAAATAATAGAACTTATAATGAGTGTTACTGCAAATTCCGTATGGAACAATTGTTTGGCTTTTATCAAAGATAACATCCAACCGCAGGCATTCAAAACGTGGTTCGAACCTATTAAACCCATTAAACTTTCTGACAACGCCTTGAGCATCCAAGTACCCAGTAAATTTTTTTATGAGTGGTTGGAAGAACATTACGTAAAACTATTAAAGGTATCGTTGACCAAGGAACTAGGGGAAACCGCAAAATTGGTCTATATCATCAAAATGGAAAATACTTACGGTAATCGAGAACCGTTTACCGAAAAAATACCCAGTGCAAATCGGGGACATATGACACCTCAAGAAATGGACGTTCCCATCAAATCTAAAAATCCAGAGCTAAAAAACCCTTTTGTCATCCCTGGTATTCGAAACATAAAAATAGAATCACAACTCAATCCCAATTATAATTTCGATAATTTTTTGGAGGGCGACTCCAACCGTTTGGCACGTTCGGCAGGTATGGCCGTTGCCAATAAACCGGGCGGCACCTCGTTCAACCCATTATTGATTTTTGGTGGCGTCGGACTTGGCAAAACCCATTTGGCACACGCCATTGGGGTCGAAATAAAGGACAAGTATCCGGAAAGGACCGTACTCTATATTTCTGCAGAAAAATTTACCCAGCAATATATTGAGTCGGTAAAGAAAAATACACGGAACGATTTTATCCATTTTTACCAACTTATCGATGTATTGATTATTGATGACGTTCAATTTTTATCCGGTAAGTCGGGGACACAAGATGTGTTTTTCCACATTTTCAACCATTTGCATCAAAACGGAAAACAGGTCATTTTAACTTCGGACAAAGCTCCGGTAGACATGCAGGATATCGAACAACGGTTGCTTTCCCGTTTCAAATGGGGGCTTTCCGCAGAGCTTCAGAATCCCGATTACGAAACTAGAATTTCGATTCTAAAGAACAAATTGTATCGGGACGGAGTAGAAATGCCCGAGGATATCGTGGAATATGTCGCCAAACATATAAAGACCAATATTCGAGAATTGGAAGGTGCCATTATTTCGTTGATTGCACAATCCTCCTTCAACAAAAAGGAAGTGACCTTGGAATTGGCGCAGCAGGTGGTCGAGAAATTTGTAAAGAACACCAAAAGAGAAGTCTCCATCGATTATATCCAAAAGGTGGTATCGGACTACTTTGAAATGGATGTGGCCACGCTACAATCGAAGACCCGAAAAAGACATATCGTACAGGCCCGTCAGTTGGCCATGTTCTTTGCTAAAAAATTCACAAAGGCCTCACTTGCCAGTATCGGCTCCCAAATTGGAAAGCGCGACCATGCAACGGTCCTACACGCCTGTAAAACAGTCGATAACCTTGCCGAAACCGATAAACAGTTTCGCAAATACATTGACGATCTTACCAAAAAATTCTCTTGACCCCTATGATTACCAAGGTGCTAATGGTATGTCTTGGAAATATCTGCCGGTCTCCTTTGGCCGAAGGGTTGTTACAGCAAAAAGTTGATCCAGAAAAAATACAGGTAGCATCGGCCGGTACGGCGGGCTACCATGTTGGGAATCCCCCGGACGAACGTAGTATTGCGGTCGCGGCCAAGTACGGGCTCGACATCAGCCAACAGCGCTCGAGAAAGCTTATTGCAAAAGACCTGGAGCGTTTCGACTACATTTACGCCATGGACCGTAGCAACTACCGCGATATATTGGCCTTGGCCGAAACCAATGTCCAAGCGGCCAAAGTTCGGCTACTTTTGGAGACCGCAGCTACATCGGAAAGCGACGTTCCCGACCCTTATTACGGCGGTGAAGACGGCTTCGAAAAGGTATACAGCATGGTAAATGAAGCTTGCGAGCGTATTGCGGAACAACTACAATCCAATTAAATGGCGCAAAACTCCTCAAAAATGGGCACGCTTTACCTTATTCCCACTACATTGGGGGATACGCCGCCATTAGAGGTTTTACCGATTTCCATCAAACGCGCTATTGAGGATATCGACCATTTTATTGTAGAAAACGAAAAAACGGCAAGAAGGTTCATAAAAAAAATCAGTCCAAGAAAATCGCAACCAAGCCTACAACTATCCCTGCTCAACAAATACACCGAGGAAAGTGCGTTGCCCGGTTTTTTGGAACCTTGTTTGAACGGACATTCCGTTGGTGTCCTTTCCGAAGCCGGGCTGCCGGCAATTGCCGATCCCGGGGCCAGCGTTGTAGCTGTCGCCCATGAAAAAAATATCAAGGTGGTTCCTTTGGTGGGGCCCTCTTCCCTACTTTTGGCGCTAATGGCTAGTGGACTGAACGGACAAAATTTTGCGTTCAACGGTTACTTGCCCATCGATAGCAAAGCGCGTAAAAGCGCCATCAAAAAATTTGAAAAGAAATCAAAGGACTTAGGTCAGAGCCAATTGTTCATTGAAACGCCCTATCGAAACGACAAACTGTTCGAAGAACTCCAAAAAACACTGTTGCCACATACCCAGTTGTGCATTGCATGCGACATTACACTGGCCACCGAGTACATTATTACCAAAACCATGGCGCAATGGAAGGGAACCGTTCTCGACCTTCATAAAAGACCCGCCATCTTTATCGTTCAAGGGTAAAAATAGCTAGCACTCGTGTTTTTCTGTTGTTTTTGACCATTCGAATAGCTAAGGTTGTCCATATGAATATGCGTAACGCGCGAGGACCCAAAGCCGTTGTGCTTTGTACGATACCTTCCCTTGTATCTTCTATACCATTTCTGGTGTTAAAATAAAAACCCCCGACAATTGCCGAGGGTTCTTCCACTTCCATATTTGGTTCCCCTGAAGAGGGAACTAATTCTTACTAAAGCATTACACTTTAGGATTTCGTTTTGGCGCTACGTAAGAAACATCATATCCTGAAAACTTACGCATATACTTCGCCATACTGGTTCCGTAATCATCCATAACATCATACCTTCCCCAAGACCTTAGGTACTTCTTTACATTTCCGGGACCTGCCAAATGGGCGGCGGCCAGCATTCCGGACTCCGTAACCTTTACTCCTTTGATCTGTTTACCAACGAACCTTTCGATATCCCTTCTTAAAATCCATTTATTTCGAGCTAAGTTGGTATAAAACGCCTTTTCCTGTAATACGGGATCGTTCAAAAACTGGGTGGCATTATAAACGCCTACCAACTGCAACGTGCCGATACCAAATTGATATTTGCCCAAATATCCCAAGGTATTGGTAGTAAAATAATTGCCTTGAGATTCTTTAAAGGCGAGCGCTTCTTTAAATCCGATATAGGAACTTCCCAAAAAGGGCGGCGCGACCATAACACCCGCGAAAACCGCCTGTTTTTTAGGATATATGGCATAGTCGGGACACTCTACGATCAAGTGCTCAGGTACCTGAACACTTTCCTTTACCAAGTTAAAGCTCATTAAAATCAAGAGCGTCAATAGCGTACAAAACGAAATTACACATCTTCTCATTTTCTTGTTTCTTTTAAACCGATATCCCGTTCTAGAGGATAAGCGGTTTCATTTTTTCAGTCAACAAAGATACGTTGAGAAGAAAGCCTGGGTTTCCAAGATTTCGTTAAAAATTGCCAAATTTAGTTTATTGGCGTAAATTATTGGACGAGCTGCTACCTTTTGATATGCTGCGAATTGATCCATCGGATATACTGTTCCTTATTTCGGTTATGCTGCGCTAAGGACTTTGCGAACTTGTGATATCCGAAATTTTCCACATTGGCCACCATATAAAAATAATCGTGTTCCTCAGGGTTCAAAACTGCTTCGACTGCCGATATATCGGGCATAGTAATGGGTCCGGGCGGTAATCCCACATACTTATAGGTGTTGTATGGGGAATCGATTTCCAAATCTTTATAGAGTACCCTTTTTATCACAAGGTCAAAATCGTTTCGGTGTTTTTTAAGTGCATAGATTACCGTTGGGTCGGCCTGAAGCACGTTATTTTGCTTTAATCTGTTCAGGTAGAGCCCGGCAACCCGTGGGCGTTCGTCAACCTTTGCTGTTTCCTTATGCACAATCGCTGCCAAGGCCACAGCTTCGTTCGGGGTCAACCCCTGTGCCTTTGCCTTGGCAATACGCTCCGCCGTCCAAAAACGATGGTATTCCTTTATCATGCGTTCCCGAAATTCCACCGCGGAAGTATTCCAAAAAAACTCATAGCTGTTCGGGATATAGGCGGCGAGACCGGTATCCGCTGTAAAACCGTTGTCCCGTAAAAACGTTTCATCCGTCATCGCCTTTACCAATGCCATGCTATCCGCTTCTATTTGTGCTGCAATGCGCCCCGCTAAATTCGGCAAACGCTCTTGATTGTTAAAAGATACCTTTACCGGGATATTTCCACTGCGTAGGGTATTGATGATGTCATTGTTGTTCATTCCCTTTTTGATGGCATATTTACCACCTTTTACCCGGGAGGCATACCCTTTTCTTTTGGCCAACTGCTTAAAGGACCCTAAATCCTGCAGTAACGGGGAAAGCGAATCGAGTACGGTTGCAAAATTTGCTTCCGAAGGAATATAAACTACTTTTTCGCCAGTTTCAAAGCGGGTATTGGGAAGAAAAACGGCGTTGTATACCTTATGGGCGAACAAACCGCCACCGACCAAACCGGCAAACACAATGATCAATAAAATTTTCTTGATGTACATTTACTCCTTTATTTTCTGAAACAATATTTCGTCCTTATACCCATCGCCCGTGTACAACCAATCGCATTTTACTCCGATCTGGACAAATCCCAACTTTTGAAACAGGTGCATGCTGGTATCATTATCGGCCCCTACATTGGCGTAAACCTGATGTAGGTCCAGGGTATGGAAGGCATACTCCAAAAGTACGGATATTGCCTCGGTACCCACTCCGGAATTTCGGTGTTCGTTTTTTAGGACCACAATACCGATACCGGCCCGTTTATGGATCGGGTCAAAATCAAAAAGATCGATCAGCCCCATTACCTGGTCCGCTGCCGAACAAATAACCAACCGAAGCTGTTTTACATCATAGATGTCCCTATGTGCATTTTCCAGATAGTACCGCAACACGTGCTTGGAATAGGGAGTGATCGTGCTACTGATTTCCCATAGTGCCGTATTGTTCTCTGTCTCATACAAAAAGTCGAGGTCTTCAGGCTCTAATGCCCGTAGGTACAATTGTTCACCTTTTAAGGGGTCCATACGATTTCTCCTTTAAAAACCATTTTGGCGGGGCCTATAAGGTAAATGTCACGGTACCCCTCTTCATCCGTATCGAAAGCAACTTCCAAATCGCCTCCCTCGGCATGCAACACAATTTTTTTGGATTTGGACAGTCCTTTTTTGTGCATGGCCAAGGCTACTGCGGTAACACCGGTGCCGCAAGAAAGCGTCTCATCCTCTACACCGCGCTCATAGGTCCGAACGGCATAGGCATCGGTTCCCTTTGGCGCAACAAAATTGATGTTACTGCCGCTTTCGCCATACAGTCCGTAGCGCAATTTGGCGCCTTCCGCTTTTACGTCCAAGGCTTTTAGGTCGTTTACCAATTGTACGTGATGGGGCGAACCGGTATCCAAAAAATAGGATTTCTCTTTTTCCTTGATCTCGGGTACATCCTGCATTTTTAAATGTACCCGATTATCGGTATCGATATGGGCGGTGTGCCATCCATCAACCGCGATAAAAAGTGCCGTTTTCTGAATAACGCCCAGGTCCCGTGCAAAAGCTACTAGGCAGCGTCCCCCATTTCCGCACATACTGCTTTGGTTTCCGTCGGCGTTGTAATAGACCATTCTAAAATCGCCATCAACCTCGGGTTCCAACAAGATGAGCCCATCGGCGCCGATACCAAATCGTCTGTCACATAAAAAAGACACCAATTCCGTATTTTCCTTTGGAAAAAAAAGCGTTCTATTATCGACCATAACAAAGTCGTTACCAGTTCCTTGATATTTGTAGAATTTCAATTGCATTTCACCGATTATAGCACAAATATAGAACTTTATTTAACGAAAATTTAGCCGTTAAAAAGTCGTTAAACACAAAATAATGAAAAGCGAAAACTGTTAAATTTACGCTGCAAAATCATTAAACCGTATTATCAATTATGAAAAAGATAGGAAGCTTATTGCTACTTTCCGTTTTTGCCGGGGCGATAACCCTAGGCGCCTACAAACTTTTTTTTGAAACGACCAATTACGCATTCGTCAACAGTTCGGGCGAAGCAACAACCTTCGATACCAGCTATACCCCCACTTCGGCAAAGGGAGCCGGGATCAATGAGGTGGATTTTACCATAGCGGCCGAAAAAACGGTGAACGCCGTTGTCCACGTAAAGAATATGGCCATCAGTTCCGGAAATCCCTCCAATATTTTTGATTTTTTCTATGGCCAGGGCGGTAGTGAACGTACGGAAATCGGAACAGGTTCGGGTGTCATCATCACCCCCGATGGACACATCGTTACCAACCACCACGTCATCGCCAATGCGAGCAAATTACAGGTTACCCTGAACAACAATAAGAGCTATGAGGCGGTAGTCGTAGGGTCCGACGAAAATACGGATATCGCACTGTTAAAAATAGAGCCGGAACAACCACTGCCCTACTTGGCATTTGGCGATTCGGATAATACCAAAATTGGCGAATGGGTGCTCGCGGTCGGAAATCCCTTCAATCTGACTTCCACGGTTACCGCCGGAATCGTTAGTGCAAAGGCCCGTAACTTGGGTAGAAACCAGTCGTTCATCCAAACCGATGCCGCGGTAAATCCCGGGAATAGCGGGGGTGCTTTGGTGAATACGAACGGAGACCTTGTAGGCATCAATACCGCTATCAGCTCCAGAACGGGATCTTATGTCGGTTATTCGTTTGCGGTACCGAGTAACATTGCCCGTAAAGTAGTCGATGATATTACCGAATTCGGAAGTGTTCGCAAAGGAATGTTGGGTATTTCCGCCATTCCCAGCGATAGCCGTTATGCCATTGAAAATGGAATCAGTGATATCGATGGGGTTTATATCGGGGGAATCGAGGAAGATTCCGCTGCCGAGGAGGCCGAACTATTGGAAGGCGACGTTATTACCATGGTCGATAATATTAAAGTGCGCAAATTCCCCGACCTTTCCGGTTACCTGACCACGAAACGACCTGGGGATAAGGTTAAGGTCATTTTAAAACGTGATGGAGAACAGATGACCAAAATGGTGACCTTGAAAGAAGTGTTGACCATACAATTACCGGTTCTTGGGCTCACCGTGAAGGATGTCTCCAAAAAAGATCAAAAGAAATTCAAGATAAAGGAAGGAGTCAAAATCGTACGTGTTCCCGAACGGTTATCGGGCTACGGTCTGGTCGGTAAAATTTTATTGGCCGTGGACGACGAGCCTATCGAGGATAAGGAAGATGCCAAAGCACTTTTTGGTGAAATTTCCCGATACGGTCGCACCAGTCTTACCACCTTGAACGAAAAGGGGGAACGTGAACGGGTCATCTTTCAGTAATCCAAAAAAACATGATAAACGCCTCTTTTTAAAGGGGCGTTTTTTATTTGTAAAAAGGGTTTACGAAAACGTTTGAAAAAACTAGTTTTGCAACACCGATAACAATCATTCCAAGATATCACCATATGACACATATCGATTCCTATGAAAAAGAGTTGGCATTCCAGGCAGATCGCCGAAAAGCCACTACGGAATTTATAAAACTCACTAGCGACCTTTGGTACGATAAGGCAATAGAAGTGGTTTTGTTCAAAAACCAGGTCATCGACAAGAATGTGAGCGATATTATAAATCTGCACGAGTACGCGGGGAAATTTGTTCAAAAGCCGATTTCTATTTTTGATTCGGTCGAAATTTTAAGGGCCATTAACGACCTGCCCTACCCTCCCTCCAAATTGGATATCGGCAAGCTCACCTATGAGTACCATTCCGATGATAATGGCAACGGGGAAGTAAAGGAATTTGTAATCGACAAATTAAAGGGCGCAAGTACTACCGAGGAAATTAAATCTAAAGATGTTGTTCTTTACGGATTTGGACGTATCGGTCGATTGGTCGCTCGTGAACTTATGGCCAAAACTGGAAGAGGTACCCAGTTAAGGCTTCGTGCCATCGTAATCCGAGGCGAAGTTTCCGAGGAGGTATTAGAGAAACGGGCCAATTTGTTGCGCGCCGATTCCATCCATGGAAAGTTTATGGGTACGGTAAACATCGACGTTCAAAAGAAAGCGCTTATCATTAATGGTACCACCGTATACTTGATAAGTGCCAAAACACCGGATGTGTTGGATTATACCGCATACGGAATAGCAGATGCACTAATTATCGATAATACTGGGGTATACCGGGACAAGCAGGCATTATCGCTGCACCTGAAATCAAAAGGAGCTTCTAAAGTATTGCTCACCGCTCCGGGAAAAGGAATACCCAATATCGTGCACGGCGTCAACCAAGCCGAGTACGCTCCTGACAAAAACGTTATTTTTTCTGCCGCATCCTGTACCACAAATGCCATTACCCCAATTTTGAAGGTTATCGACGATTCCCTTGGAATTGCCAAAGGACATATTGAAACCATTCATGCGTACACCAACGATCAAAATTTGATGGACAATATGCATGGCAAATACCGTAGGGGTCGCGCAGCGGCCCTAAATATGGTCATTACCGAAACAGGCGCCGGTAAAGCAGTGGTCCAGGCCTTGCCCGGACTCAAGGGAAAACTGACGTCCAATGCCATACGCGTGCCCGTCCCCAATGGTTCGTTGGCCGTTTTAAACTTAGAAATTAAAAACAAGACCTCCGTTGACGGCATCAACACCATCATCAAAAAATATGCTTTGGAAGGCGACCTGGTGGAACAGATACAATACTCCTTGAGCAAAGAGGTGGTTTCCTCCGATATTGTGGGCACTTCCGCACCCTCTATTTATGATAGCAAGGCGACGATCGTGGCCGATAATGGAAAGAACATCGTTTTGTATATTTGGTATGACAATGAATATGGGTATTCCCATCAAGTGATTCGGCTGGCCAAATACATCTCAAAAGTGAGAAGGTTCACCTATTATTAAGGTGCGGTAATTTTTTTTGCATTTTTAAAGTCTATAAAGCCAATGACAGCGTACATATGGTATAACAGAACAAGCGAGACTTATAGACGGGCACCTTAATGGAAATGCGTGCAAATCGCCAAATTTTTTTCTTAATTGATAATATTGGATTACTTTAGCCCCCCGAAGTCACAAATAATTAATTCTTAGCAACCGTACCAGACATGAAGGGTTTTAGAACACTCCTACTTTTAACTGCATTTTTAACTACTTTTTCCCTATTTGCGCAAGACTCGGACGAACCGGAATTGTCGTTAGACAAAGGTCCGATAAGCAGCCAATTCGATTTTATAGCCAAAAAATCGGGAAACTACAGGGCCGATGGGGTTCGATATGAAGTGGTAAAGGAGGCCAACCTGTATAAAATCAGGAAAAACGTCCTCGACACCATCAACGCGATCAATAAAAAAACGGTGGAACTAAAGGCCACCATCAATGAGAGCGAAAAAACGATTGCCGACCTTAACAATAAATTAGAGGAAACTACGGGAAACCTGACTTCGGTCACCGAAGAAAAGGATAGCATGTCCTTTTTAGGCATACAGGTATCTAAGGCAACATACAATTTTATATTGTGGACGGTTATCGGTGCGTTACTGCTTACCCTACTCTTCTTTATCTACAAATTCCGTAAAAGCAATATCCTTACCCAGGAAGCGCGTACCAATCTTTCCGAATTGGAAGTGGAGTACGAAGACCATCGCCGGAGAGCCTTGGAGCGGGAACAAAAAATCAGTAGGCAATTGCAAGACGAAATCAACAAATACAAGAAACAAAAATAACTACAAGCTCCTTAACGGAGCTTTTTTTTGACCATAAGGGTTCTTATGAGAATAGATATTATAACGGTACTTCCCGAATTATTGAAAAGCCCTTTCGAAGCCTCCATTTTAAAACGGGCCATAGACAAGGGCTTGGTGAGCGTTCATTTTCATAACCTTAGGGACCACACGGACCACAGTTATAACCAGGTGGACGACTATCAGTTCGGCGGTGGTGCCGGAATGGTACTGATGGTAGAACCGGTGGACCGCTGTATTAGTGGCTTGGTGGCGCAACGGGACTATGACGAGATTATCTATATGACCCCTGACGGTGATACCTTGAATCAAAAAATGGCAAACCGACTTTCCCTAAGCGGTAACATCATCATTTTATGCGGTCACTATAAAGGTGTGGATCAACGCATTAGGGATGCCTACATTACCAAGGAAATTTCCGTGGGGGACTATGTACTCTCCGGAGGGGAATTGGGCGCGGCCATCCTTTGCGATGCCGTAATCCGATTGATACCGGGTGTGCTGAACAACGAAACCTCTGCCCTGACGGACAGTTTTCAAGATAATCTTTTGGCTCCGCCAGTATATACCCGGCCAGCGGAATATAAGGGCATGAAAGTTCCCGAAATACTGCTGAGCGGTAATTTCCCCAAAATTGAGGCATGGCGGGAGGAAAAGGCCTTGGAGCGTACCAAAAAATTAAGGCCAGATCTACTGAACGATTCGTAAGCTCCGCTACAATATCCAAAAAAATAGGGGAAAGCATTGTAGGTTCTGAAATAAGGTTTATTTTTGCAACCGATAAAATCAACCTCTGACGAAAATCGTGAACGTTGGTTTTAAACCAATAGTAAATTAAAACAATGGAATCATTAATCAATTTTGTAGAGAGTGAGTTTGTAACCAAAAACGAGTTTCCAAACTTCTCATCAGGAGATACGATAACCGTATACTACGAAATCAAAGAGGGCGAGAAAACACGTACCCAGTTCTTTAAAGGTGTTGTTATCCAACGCCGAGGAACCGGTGCCACCGAAACCTTTACCATACGAAAAATGTCCGGTACTGTAGGCGTAGAGCGAATTTTTCCGATCAACATGCCCGCGCTACAAAAAATTGAGATCAATAAGAGAGGTAAAGTAAGAAGAGCACGTATCTTCTACTTTAGAGGTCTTACCGGTAAGAAAGCTAGAATTAAGGAAGTGCGTTCGTAAGACGTTTCTTAGCAATAATATAAAGGCTCCATTTTTTAATGGGGCCTTTTTTATGAACAATTGTTAATAACCAAAGTTGATAAACTGTTGATTACAATACTGTTAAACAGCACTCCTTCTTACATTTAATTCCTACATTTAAGGTAAACGCAGTAAGTGTAAACAACACTTTAGTGCTTTTTGTGAAACGCGAATTGTAAAATGAACTCGTTTAAACTTTTTGCGTTTAAGCGAAAATTAGTCATTTTTTGGTCGTTTGAAGGCTTTTTTGAGTTGCATAGCAGGGCTACGGAAGGAAAAAAAGGCAAAGAACGGACGAAAAAGGGCAATTTTTTAGCAAATGGAAAAAGTTTAAACGAGTTCAATACTTAAAATAGCATATGAGGATGTAGATGCGATCAATGGTCGTGGTTTTGTTTTTTGAGCAAAACAGGTGATTTACAAATCATATCAAGAAAGCCATATTAATTTATTCCATAGATTGATATGGCTTTTGCCGTGTTACCGCTACCCTTTCTTCGGCGCCCTGTTCATCAGGGATTCCGTATGGCTAAAGTTTGGGTTTTCTGCTCGTTTTTTCCTTCATTAAATGTATATTTGCTCCGCTTAAAGTAAAACTCCAATAATCAATGCCTAAGATATACTATACCCGCACCGACGAGGCACCCGCGTTGGCTACACAATCGTTCTTACCTATTGTAAAAGCGTTTATCAAAACTTCCGATATCGACGTAGAAACCAAAGACATCTCTTTGGCAGGAAGGATAATCGCCGCTTTTCCAGATTTTTTGAAAGAAGAGCAAAGGATCACTGACGACCTGGCCGAATTAGGGGATATGGCCAAAAATCCGGAAGCGAACATTATCAAACTTCCGAACATCAGTGCTTCCGTTCCTCAATTGCAGGAGGCCATCGCCGAATTGCAAAGCAAGGGCTATGCCTTGCCCGACTACCCGGCAAAAGCCGAAGACGCCGAAACCAAAGCGATAAAGGCCAGATATGACAAAATAAAGGGAAGTGCGGTAAATCCGGTATTACGCGAGGGCAACTCGGATAGAAGGGCGCCACGCGCCGTTAAGAACTATGCGAAACAGAATCCGCATTCCATGGGCAGCTGGTCCGCCGATTCGCAGACCCACGTGGCTACAATGGAACATGGTGATTTTAAAGCCAACGAAAAGTCTACCACGCTCTCCGAGGCCACTACCGTTCGAATCGAACATCATGCAAATGACGGGTCCATAACGGTTTTGAAAGACGACCTGGCCCTACTACAAGGAGAAATTATAGACGCTTCCGTTATGAGCAACAAAGCGTTGGTCGCTTTCTTGGAAGAACAGGTTGCGGACGCCAAAGAAAAAGGGGTGTTGTTTTCATTGCATATGAAGGCCACCATGATGAAAGTATCCGACCCCATCATATTCGGATATGCGCTGAAAGCCTATTTCTCCGATGTATTTACCAAACACGAAAGTACGTTTGCCGATCTGGGCGTCAATCCCAATAACGGATTGGAAAATTTATTGAACAAGCTTACCGGACTGGATGGGGCCAAAAGAGCCGAAATCGAGACCGATATTACCAACACCATAGCCAACGGGCCGGCATTGGCAATGGTCAACTCCGATAAGGGAATCACCAATCTGCATGTTCCCAGCGATGTTATCATCGATGCGTCCATGCCCGCAATGATCCGTAATTCGGGTCAAATGTGGAACAGTGAGGGAAAATCACAAGATACCAAGGCCGTTATTCCCGATAGCAGTTATGCCGGAATCTACACCGCAACCATCGATTTTTGTAAAGCAAACGGCGCATTTGACCCCGTTACCATGGGTACCGTTCCCAATGTTGGGCTTATGGCCCAAAAGGCGGAAGAATATGGTTCACACGACAAAACCTTTGAAATAAAAACGGCAGGTCAAGTAAAAGTGGTCGATACTTCCAACGCATCCGTGTTGTTGGAACATGAGGTGTCCGAAGGCGATATATGGCGTATGTGCCAAGTAAAGGACGCCCCTGTACAGGATTGGATCAAACTTGCCATCGCAAGAGCAAGAGCAACAAAGGTACCTGCGGTGTTTTGGTTGAACGAAGATCGTGCACACGACCGAGAGCTTATCAAAAAAGTAAACCAATACTTGCCCGACCATGATACCGAAGGGCTTGAACTACATATTTTAGACCCCATAAAAGCGACCAACTTCACGCTAAAAAGAATGAAGGAGGGCAACGATACCATTTCGGTATCCGGAAACGTATTACGGGACTACCTTACCGACCTCTTTCCAATTTTGGAAGTGGGGACCAGTGCAAAAATGTTATCCATTGTACCCCTGATGAACGGTGGCGGATTGTTTGAAACGGGCGCCGGAGGTTCAGCTCCTAAACACGTTGAGCAATTTTTGGAGGAAGGCCACCTTCGATGGGATTCCCTGGGCGAATTTCTAGCCTTAGGGGTTTCCTTGGAATTCTTTGGGGAGAAATACGGTAATGCCAAAGCGACTATACTCGGGGATGCTCTCGATAGCGCCACCGAAAAGTTTCTCATCAACGATAAGTCGCCTTCCAGAAAGGTAAAAGAACTCGATACCCGTGGCAGCCATTTCTATTTGGCCCTCTATTGGGCAGAGGCCTTGGCCGCCCAGGAGAAGGATGGCGCGCTCCAAAGTCTCTTTAAAGAAGTCGCCGAAGCGCTTAAAAACCAAGAAGACACTATAATTTCCGAGCTGGAAAATGCCCAAGGGAGCCCACAGGAAGTCGGCGGTTATTACAAACCGGATACCGACCTTATGGCCAAGGCCATGCGCCCGAGCGATACCTTAAATACGATTTTGGCCGGTATCTAATTAAAACAACAGCAGTATAAAGCCCATTACCTCCGTAATGGGCTTTTTTTATGCAGGGCCAATCAAAATCGTTTCGTCCGTTTTACTGGAATGCACCGAATGCAAAAGATAGTCTTGTCCGTTCTCCCAAAAAAATGTTAAGCTTTGAAATTGGCTAGCTATCGTACTTATTTTTATAAAAAATATCGGATGACCTTACCGCAAAAATGGCTGTTCTTCTTGGCCTTTAGTTTAGTGTGCTATGCTGGACACACCCAAAAATATACGATCAGCGGAACGGTTACGGAGGAATCGAGTAACGAAACCCTCATAGGCGTCACCATTGCGGTGCCCGATCTGCGTACCGGCGTTACGACCAATGAGTATGGCTTTTACTCCATCACGCTTCCCGAAGGTGCCTACAAGGTAGTGGTCAGTTATTTGGGGTTTAAGGATGTGGTACAAGACGTACAGCTCTCCGAAAATCAGAAGATCAATTTTCAAATGACCGAGGAAGCCGAACAGCTCAGCGAGGTCGTGGTTACCGAAGATGTCGAGAAAATGGATGTACGCACGCCCCAAATGAGCGTGAACGCCCTTTCCACGGAAACCATTAAAAAAATACCCGTCATTTTAGGGGAAGCCGATGTCATTAAGTCCATTTTGCTGTTGCCCGGGGTAACCAACGCCGGTGAAGGCGCTTCCGGTTTTAACGTACGTGGTGGTGCAGTGGACCAAAATTTAATCCTGCTTGATGAAGCCATTATTTTCAACTCCTCGCATCTTTTCGGCTTTTTTTCGGTTTTCAATCCCGATGCGATAAAAGATATCAAACTCTATAAGGGAGGAATTCCTTCACGGTATGGCGGCCGGGTATCCTCCGTTTTGGATATCTTTCAAAAAGAAGGAAACAGCAAGGAGTTCCACATGAACGGCGGTATCGGTGCCGTGGCGAGCAGGTTGTTGGTAGAGGGCCCTTTGATCAAGGATAAAGCGGCTTTTTTGGTCGGTGGCCGTGGTTCGTACGCGCATCTCTTTCTTCCCTTGTTCGATTCGGACAATACCGCTTACTTCTATGACCTGAACACTAAACTCAATTACAACATTAATGAGCGCAACAGCATCTACCTCTCCGGTTATTTCGGAAGGGACGTGTTTGGCATCAGCGATAGTTTTGTGAATACCTATGGGAACGCCGTCGGCAATTTTCGATGGAACCACCTGTTTTCGGATAAACTTTTTTCCAACCTTTCGTTGATCTATTCCGATTATTATTATGGGCTAAAGCTCGATTTTGTCGGTTTCGATTGGAACTCCGGCATTCGGAACTTTAATCTGAAGTACGACCTCAAACACTATCTAAACGATAAATTACAGATCAACTACGGACTCAACAACGTCTATTACGTTTTCAATCCCGGAAAAATCGAACCCAGTAACTCGGAGTCGGGAATCGTTGAATCGCAGCTGACCAAAAAATATGCGAATGAAACGGCAGCTTATATTGATGTGGAGCATGATGTTACCGAAAATTTCAGTGTGCAGTACGGTCTGCGTTTCAGCCATTTCATCCGTTTTGGACAAGACGAACTTTTCACCTACGAGAATGATGTTCCCGTAAGGTTCGACCCTTTGTTAAGGGTGTACCAAGAAGCGGAACCCACCGCAACGGTTTCTTCGGATAGATCGGAAACCCTGAGCTCCTTTTCCAATTTGGAACCTAGAGTTTCGCTATCGTATGCTTTTGGCGCGAACAGTTCCATAAAATCGAGCTATACCCGATTGGCCCAATACCTCCATTTGCTATCCAATACCAGTTCCCCTACCCCTTTGGACGTTTGGACACCGAGCGGACCGTTCATTGAACCCCAACTCCTAGACCAATATGCCCTTGGCTATTTTCAAAATGTAAAGAACGGCGACTACAGTTTGGAAACCGAAGTGTTTTACAAGGACATACAGAACAGGATCGATTACATCGATGGTGCGAACCTCATAGCAAACGATGCCATTGAACAGGTCATTTTAAACGGAGAGGCAAGAGCTTACGGCCTTGAGTTCCTGCTCCGAAAAAATGAAGGAGCCTTCCAAGGGTGGTTTGCCTATACGCTGTCCCGTTCGGAACAACGAACGCCCGGAAGGGTCGCATCGGAACCTGGAATCAATTTTGGGGAGTGGTACAGTACACCCTATGACAAGACCCATGATTTTTCCTTTTATGGAAACTATGAGTTGAACAAAAAATGGAATTTCAACGCCAACTTTGTCTATCAGACCGGGCAGCCCACCAACTATCCGGTAGGTCAGTTCGAGTTTCAGGGGTTAACGGTACCGTATTTTGGACTCCGAAACCAAGAGCGTTTACCCGACTATCATCGGGTGGATGTGGCGGCAACTTTGCGGCCGAAAAAAAATGAGGGCCGAAAATGGAAAACGGAATGGGTATTCAGTATCTATAATTTGTACAACAGAAGAAACGCCGCTTCCATAAATTTTAGAAGAAATCAGGATACCGGAAACAATGAAGCCGTTCGGACCTCTATTTTTGGTGTTGTACCCGCAGTAACCTATAACTTTAAATTTTAAGGCCATGAGAGTTTATGCCATACTTTTTTGCATTGTTTTGGCGGGCATGTCGTGCGAAGATGTAATCGATGTCGATGTTCCAAGCGAACCCCCGCGATTGTCCATTGATGCCTTGTTGCGCTTGAACGATACCACAGCCGCCTCGCAGACCGTTCAGGTAAGGGCAAGTTTAACCAGTTCTTTTTTCGGTGATGTCGTTCCCACAAGTTTGGAATCCATTGTTATGACCAACCCGGATTACGTTCCCCAAGGTCCGGAAGACTCCAATACCCTTCTTCTTAATGAAATAGCTCCCGGTCTTTATGAAGGGAACAAAGCGACCGATTTTTTTACGCAAGGAACCATAAGCCTCTCCATTTCGCATGAAGGGCAACGTTATTTGGCCACGACCGCCTTTGCCCCTGCCGCTCCCATAGACCGACTGAGCCAAGGTGACGGTAATCTGTTCAGTGAGGAGGAAACCGAAGTGGTCATCGCCTTTACCGACGATATACAAACCGATAATTTTTATGTTTTCGATTTTGATTTTAACGAGTATTTGGTCAGTGAAGACGAATTTTATCAAGGGCAGACCTTCGAATTTTCCTATTTTTATGATGATGGTGTTGCACCCGGTATGGAAATCACCGTGGAAATTTTAGGCGCCGACAGGGGGTTTTATAACTATATGAATCAACTTATTGCCCAATCGGATGGCGGTGCCCAAGGTCCGTTTCAAACCCCTTCTGCAACGGTAAGGGGCAATGTGGTCAACGTTACCAATAGCGGGACTCCGAACGCTTCCGAGGATGTGGATAATTTCGCGTTGGGCTACTTTGCCATAAGCCAAACCTTTACACAAGACCTGTTGATCGAGTAAACTTAAAAGTCGGGTGTTATACCATTTCTGGTATTATAATAAGCCTTAAGGGCATTCGGAATACGTTAATGGACTGTGGTGTCGAAATAATTTTGAATCCGTTCCGAAACCAACCGTTCGGCATGCTGCATGCTATAGGCAACGGTCATGTCCGGTGTTTTCACTTGCAGTACCTCATGCAAACCCATTTTTCTCCATTCCGTTTCCGCCAAATCGGAAACACCACAAATAGCGATTACGGGAACATTGAACTTTTTACCAAGATCGACCATTCCCTTGATCCATTTCCCGTGTAAGGTTTGCAAATCGAATTTTCCCTCACCGGTAATAATATAGTCGAACCGTTTCGATTCCAACAACTTTTCCGTTTCGGTAAGCTGAAGCATAAAGTCGGTTCCCGATATGGAAACGGCGCCTAAAAAAGTTTGCAGTCCATATGCCGTTCCACCGGCTGCACCAGCTCCCTTTACCTCCGAAAAATCCGTATGCAGACAGGCCTTCGCCACTTTGCTAAAATGGTGCAGTCCCAAATCCAACTGTTCTATTTCCGCTGTATCGGCCCCTTTCTGTGCCGCATATGTATAAGCGGCCCCGGTGGGGCCATACAATGGATTGTTCACGTCGTTTACGGCAAAAACCGCTACATTATTGGGTGTTGCAAACGCCTGGGGGACGACAATTTGTGCTATTTGCCCAAGATTGGACCCTATGGGTGCCAAAGGGGTTCCCTTGGCATCCAAAAATCGATAACCGAAACAACTTGCGATTCCCATACCGGCATCATTGGTGGCACTGCCGCCCAGGCCGACATAAATTTTTTCGGCCCCTTCGGTAAGGGCGTGTTTGATCTGCTCTCCCGTCCCTTTTGTGGTCGTTGTCAGCGCACTTTTCTCCGTGTCGGATAAAAGCTCCAACCCAGCGGAATTGGCCAACTCGATATAGGCCGTTTTATGGGCTGCATGCCACAGATAATAGGTATCGATGGTCCTACCAAGGGGATCAACGGTTTTTGTCCCTATCCTTTCCACGGTAAGTTGTTCCGCGATGGCCGTTAGAAAACCGTCCCCACCGTCGGACGCACTGATCGTATGCACCTCTAACTCCCCATGGGACGTCTTTAAGCCTCGGGCTACGGCAGAAACGACCTCCATAGCGGTCAAAGAACCCTTAAATTTATCGGGAGCCAACAAAAAGCGTATCGAACCATCCATTTGATTAATTTTATAATTATACTATGTTAACTTTGAAATGGTATTATACGGAAATATAGGGCTTAATGGTTACTTTTGAAAGTGAAGCAGAAAGCGAACATATGAGAACCGATCGAGATCAGCTATTACGGGGAATCAAATTTTTTGGATATACCGTAGCGCTGTGCTTTACCGCTCCTTTCACAATCTATCAAGCCTTTAAAAATCAAGGACACCCCTTGTACTATCCGGTATTGATCCTCGGTTTTATTTTGGCGATAGCGGCCGTTGTAATGGGGTTTCGTGCCATAAAAACGGTGGTCGACGCTTTTTTTGGTAAAAAAGGCACTGCTTCCCATAAGGAATAACGCCATTTTCCAGCTGTCAATACCGACAACTTCAATTCAAGTTCGACAAATACCCCAGCCGTTATGTAGTTATCAGGCTATTTTTTCTTTGGGGTCCTCCATTTGTCGGTGAGGGTGGCGTAGTCAAAATCCAGCACGCTTTCCTGACGTTCCAATCGTTCCGCGGCAAAGGCACGCTGTAAAATATCCTCGATCAGATAATCTTCGCGTACCGCCTCCGGATGAAACTCTTCCTTGATACTGATATTGAACATTTTTGCCGTGGTATTGTACCAAAATGCCCGCCAACCGCTACGCAGTTCCTTTACCAGATCAAAAGCGGTGGTCCCCGTTTGTCGGTGTATCAGTTTTACCAAAATCTGCCCTTCGGTACGGGTCAGTTTTTTTAGTTCTGCCGAAAACTCCTCCTCGATGTATTTTTGAATTTTTTTGGTGTATTTCTTTCGTCGTCGTTTCTTTTTGATCTTATCGATACTGTCGTTCAATTCTACCAAACGTTCCGCCGCCATTTTTGCGTAGGGATATACTTTTATGGTTTTCCGGCGTAAAATGTAATACCGTAATTTGGCTTTGTAGTTATCGAACTTCAACTTTCCGAACACATACACTTCCCCTAGATCGATAGCGCTCCTAATTATGGAATCGCCCTCTATGATGATTCTTTTCTCGGTAATCGAATCCATCGGTTGCTCTTCTACCTGCGACCATCCATAGCCAAAGCACAACAATAGCGTTATATAAACAAACTGTTTTCTCATCTTATTGGGTTAAGCAAAAGCCTTGCCAAAAGTAACGATTAATAATACGGCATATTATTAAAGCAGCGTGAATATTAGTAAGTTTGTAGTTAAAATAACATCATATGGCCGACAAGAAATTGCTTACCAAAAAATCGTTGGATTTTTTTGAAAAATACCTGAACAACGCAGCACCCACCGGATACGAATGGGAAGGTCAAAAGCTTTGGATGAAGTATTTGAAACCTTATGTAGACTCCTTTATTACCGATACCTACGGTACCGCCGTTGGAGTGATCAACCCGGATGCAAAATACAAAGTGGTCATCGAAGGACATTCCGACGAAATTTCGTGGTACGTAAACTATATTACCGATAACGGATTGTTATATGTAATCCGAAATGGCGGTAGCGACCATCAGATCGCTCCCTCTAAATGGGTAAACATCCATACCAAAAAAGGCATCGTTAAAGGGGTGTTCGGTTGGCCTGCCATACATACCCGAAAAAGCGGAAAGGAAGAGCCGCCAAAACTTGATAACATTTTTATCGACGTTGGTGCAAAAGATAAGGATGAGGTAGAAAAAATGGGCGTACATGTCGGTTGCGTTATCACCTATCCCGATGAGTTTCATGTGTTGAACAAGGATAAGTTCGTGTGTCGTGCCATCGACAACCGTGCCGGTGGTTTTATGGTCGCCGAGGTGGCCCGACTCTTGCACGAGAACAAGAAAAAATTGCCTTTCGGACTCTACATTACCAATTCCGTACAGGAAGAAATTGGCCTAAGGGGTGCCGAAATGATCACACAGACCATTAAACCGGACGTTGCCATCGTTACCGACGTATGCCATGATACCACCACGCCCATGATCGATAAAAAGGTTCAGGGCCATACGGAAATGGGCAAGGGACCGGTAATATCCTATGCGCCGGCAGTACAGAACAAGTTGCGGGAACGTATCATAGAAACGGCCGAAACGAAAAAAATTCCTTTTCAGCGTATGGCGGCTTCCCGATCGACCGGAACCGATACCGATGCCTTTGCATATAGCAATGGCGGCGTTGCATCGGCCCTTATATCGTTACCATTGCGATACATGCATACTACGGTGGAAACCGTTCACCGTAGCGATGTTGAAAACGTTATCCGGCTGATCTATGAAACGCTTTTGACCATAAAGGAAGGGGAAACATTCAGTTATTTCGAAGACTGATTTTTTTAACTAGCAATTGGAATCAAAAGGTCGCGCTACTTTCGAAAAGAAGTACGCGACTTTTTTTATCAAACGTTGAAGTCCTTAGTAAAGAAAAATGGACGAACTCTTAGATGTTTTGGACACCGATGGCACACCTACCGGGGAAACAAAGTTGAAGTCGGAGGTACACCGGTTGGGTCTTTTCCACCATACCGTACATATTTGGTGCTACACCTTAGATGGACACGTTTTATTGCAACAACGGGGCAAGGACAAAAATACCTTTCCATTGTTATGGGACGTGTCGGTTGCCGGACATATTGGGGCTGGAGAAACCGTAATTGACGGCGCCATGCGGGAAATGGAAGAAGAGATCGGTTTGACCGCCGAAGCCGAACAGTTCGAAAAAATCTTCACTTTTAAATCCCTAAAGAAGCCTACTAAAGGACTGATCGACAATGAGCTTCACCATGTTTTCCTGTTTCCGCTGGAAGTTGCCCTTTCCCAACTAAAAAAGCAAGAGAACGAAGTAGCGGCCTTACGGTTTCTTCCGGTACAACACTTTAAAAGGGAAATCTTGGAAAACAACAATGGTTATACCTATGTGCCGCATAGCGATGCCTATTACGCTACCGTTTTGTCCGCAATGAGGCAACGCATCCCCCTTTAAGTGATGCGGTATCGTTGCAAAGGACAACAGCGCCGTACATCATTGAAAACTAATCATTTATACAACCTAATAACAGCTTTAACCTAATAACAGCGCTATCAACTTGTCCAGTTCTTTAAAACCATAAGTCGTCTGTTCGCCGTTTTCCATGTTTTTGACCACAAGGTTTTGGGATGCCAGTTCGTTGGCACCAATGGTTACTACGAAAGGAACTTTACGATTGTTGGCAAATTTGAACTGTTTTTGTAGTTTGGAAGACGAGGGGTAGATATCGGCCGTAATTCCCGCCGCTCTCAGTTGGGTCAACAAACCTAGGGATGCCAGGGCCTCTTTTTCGCCAAAATTCACAAAGAGCACTTGTAGCGAGCGGTCTATTTCCTTTGGAAAAAGATCCAGTTCCTCCAGCACCAAATATATTCTATCCAAACCGAAGGATATCCCTACCCCACTAACGTCCTTTAAACCAAAAATGCCGGTAAGGTCGTCGTATCGTCCGCCGCCGCCGATAGACCCCATTTTTACTCCTTCGGGAGCGGCCACTTCAAAAATGGCCCCGGTATAGTAATTGAGTCCACGGGCAAGGGTGACGTCTATGGCCAGGCTAGCGGAATGCAATTCTAAAGCCGCTATGGCATCGATAATAAAAACCAGTTCTTCAACGCCTTTAGAACCCATTTCAGAAGCTGCCAAAAATTCCGCCAAAATCGACAATTGCTCGGTATTGGAGCCTTTTAACGAAAATAAGGGAGCCGCTTTTTCAATGGCCGTTTCGGTAATTCCTTTGGCCAGCATTTCCGCTTTAACGCCCTCTGCCCCTATTTTATCGAGCTTGTCAAGAGCGACCGTAAAATTGATCAAATTGTTTTTGGCCCCGATCACTTCCGCGATACCGGCCAAAATTTTTCGGTTGTTGAGTTTAATGGTGGTACCGGTCAATCCCAAGTCTGTAAAAACGGCATCGTACAGTTGTACGAGCTCCACTTCTTGAAGCAACGAGTTGGCGCCGACCACATCGGCATCACATTGATAAAACTCCCTAAAACGTCCTTTCTGCGGGCGATCGGCCCTCCAAACCGGTTGTATTTGATACCGTTTGAAGGGAAAGTCAATCTCATTTTGGTGCATGACCACATAGCGTGCAAAGGGTACGGTAAGGTCATAGCGAAGGGCTTTTTCGGAAATTTTTGGTGTAAGCGAACTACTTTTCTTGGAGCTATAGGTAACATCGTCGACCTTACTGATAAAATCGCCAGAATTCAAAATCTTAAAGATCAAACGATCTCCTTCATCCCCATACTTCCCCATTAAGGTTTCGGAATTTTCGAAGGACGGGGTCTCTATTGGCTGAAAACCAAAGGTCCGAAAGTGTTTTTTGACGATATCGAAAATATAGTTCCGTTTACCGACCGCCACCGGTGAGAAGTCCCGGGTACCTTTGGGAATACTTGGTTTTTGCGCCATTTGATTTTAATTGAACTGCAAAGATAGTTTTCCGTAACCGCTCCTGCAAAAGAGGGACCACCCTATTTTGACGGTAATTTCCGCAACTAAATGATATGTAAAGGGTATCGGAAGGGTTGTGATACTATTTCAAAGTTAAAATCGTATTAAACAGTGATTACCCGTTCAAACCATTGGTATAGTTCGCCTTTGGTGATGGAAGCGCCTTGCCGGATCAATTCAAACTTGTCGCGGTTGGAATCCTCCGAATAGGCTTTTGCAGCGGTCAAGTATTCCACAAAATCGGACTGCCAGTTTTTTTTGAACCAGTCAAAGCCAATTTTGGTAGTTAAGTCGATATCCGGGTTCATTACTTTTACCGATAGGAGTTTCATTTCCTTTTCCGCACAATGAAACAGGTGCATGTGCTGTTCCGAAATGTTTTCCAAATAGGCAACTTTGGTCAGAACACCTTCCCAGATCAAATCGCTAAAGACATCGAGTTCCTGTTCGGCCACTTCGGGCCGCTCCTCTTTGATCTGCGACCATTCCGATGCGGTAATCGATTGGGTCGCCAAAAAATTGATAAACTCCGGATGCAGTTCGTCCAATTGCTGCTTGGTCAAGCGGGTATACTTCATGTTGCAAAAGTAATACCATTTTAACTTTGAAATAGCACTAATAAATCGTTTCTTTTTCAGCTGTTCTTCGTTAAAAAAAATAACTGTAGCTAAGGCTATGCTTGATCCCCGGTCAAGCCGGGGACAGGCTTTTGCCTCGAACAACTAAAAAATAATTCAATTTCTATACGAGCGATTTCAAAGCTAAAATGGTATAAAACTGTTTTTTGATAGGATAATCTTTATTTTCCGAAAAAAATAGTCTGGCCCGATGGTTCGGGCACTTTGGCGCAATTAAAAAAGCCCTGGTTGTTCACCAAGGCTTTTTAGGACGCCCTACAGCGTTCTTATTAGGGCGTGTTAACACTAATTGCATCGAAAATCAGGGCGATATAGATAAAGGCCGTGAACATGACGTCGAGTTTGTC
>NZ_JBNGOP010000015.1:0-137133 GCF_050589625.1 Maribacter sp. 2-571
GGATTGTAGGTGTTGTAGGTTTTTTACTTGTAAGGAGTTGTACGTATCGATTGAGGCACACGGATTTTAGATCCGTTGTGTTGCCCGGAATATTCGTTGACATACCCTTTGGAGACCATTCCGATACCGGCTTTTCATGGTTTGGGAATTTGAAGGAAACCTCCCATAGTCGTATTTTTTTATTCGGATAGGAGTCCAAATACTTTTTCCCACATGATGCGGTCGTCTTCTAAAAAAAAATGGAATAGGATGGAACAAGAAGACTAAATTATTGGACAAATGGTATTAAAAAGGCCTAGATAGGTTTACAATTTGGCAAGCTCAAGATTTTCCCCCTTTCATAAATTGGTTCTTCGTGTGAATGTCCATTGCCCCGGAAATTTCAAGGCCACTATCGCTGCTGAGTATTATTACGATAGGATCAGGGCCCGGGGTATCCTTTTTGATGGTTTGGATAATCGCTTGGGGTCGCCTAGGTTTATCAATACCTTACAATTTAAAAAAGGCTATATCCACAAAATAGCTTTTGCCCTTGGATCTAGTTCTCCCTCCCATAGTATCGCATATGGTATGAAAAAACATTTTAAAAAGTACTGTAACAATTTGGGTTTTGCATCATCTATATCTTAAACCAATTCACCAATACATGAAAAATGGACCGCTAATTTTAATGCTGATCTCCCTACTTGTCTGTAATGCACAACAACAGAAAAATACCTTTAGGATAGGACAAAAATCGGTACTGTTCGAAGATGCATCAAGAAATCGACCGTTGGCCACCGAAATTTGGTACCCCACCCATGACGATGCTCTTGAAACAAGGCCAAAAGAGAATAAAAAAGAACTGTTCAAAACCATAAAGACCATCCCGAATGCCAGCATTCCCAATCAAAAGTTTCCGCTCCTTATCGTCTCTCATGGGACAGGGGGAAACCGGTTTTCGTTGACCTGGTTTATCCAGGCCATGGTAAAGGAGGGCTACATGGTGGTTTCTCTAGATCATTACGGAAATTCTACTTTCAATAGAATACCAAGGGAATTTGTAAAGTGGTGGGAAAGGGCGATCGATGTTCAATACGTGCTGACCCAAGTTCTTGAAGATAAGGATATTGCATTTGCAATCGACAGCTCAAAAATAGGCGGGGTCGGTTTTTCGTTGGGTGGCTATACCAACATTGCCCTCGCTGGCGGCCATGTAGATCGAACAGTACACGAAAATGAACATGGTACAGAACGGGCAATGCCCGCCGAGTTTCCGGAAACGGACGAGGTTATCGATTTTGAGAAAGATAGTCTTATCGTTTCCTCTTACCGTAAATATAAGGACCTGGTAAAAGACGATAGAATTACCTCTTTTTTTGTAATGGCTCCCGCAATCGGTTTTGGATTCCATACCGTAGATCAGACCAAAGAGATTACCGCCCCTATTTTTATCGTAGCCGGAAAAGGCGACCAGGTAGCTCCCGTTAACAAAAATGCGGAAAAATACCATTCCCTGATCAAATCCAGCAAAATCCATCTTTTTAATGAGAACGTGCAACACTACATTTTTTTAAACGAAGCCACTCCGTTCGGAAAACAGGTAGCACCTGCGATCACGATTGACCACCCTAAAATCAATAGGGGCGAAATACATCAAAAGACCCTGGTAATGGCCTTGGAGTTTTTTAAGGGTACGTTATAGGTAGGTTTTTTGAGCAAATGTTCAAAACAGACCGATAACCATGTTTAAATACAACCAGGATTGACCGTCCTTTAACCAGAACTGTTCAAGAAGCGAATAGTTTCATACGGATCGGTACTTATAACGATGAAATATACCCTTTCGATGGCGTAAATCCCAAACCCTACACCAACTGTTTTAACAATACATGTCAAATAATCGGAACCCTTATTCAGCAAATGTACATAGGCGATAAGCCTTATGTTTGGACGGAGACCGACTCCGGTTAAAACAATATGATAGGGGTTTCATCCGTTTTCAAGGGATGCGTTTTCTATCAAACATCCATATCCGATCATTGCTATACCACGGCGATACTTAAAACAAAAACGGGCCAAATGCTTATCGCACCCGGCCCGTCATCAGATTAAAAAAATGGATACTACTGAATCTGTAACAGTTTTTCTTCCGAACTACCATCCGCAAAAAGTACTTTGACCACGTACAGGCCTTGGTTGAGGTTCTGAACCGAAAGCTGTACTTCTTTTTCAGATGATACCGCATTCCCCGTAGCCTGGTCAAGTACAATACGACCGCCCATATCGTAAATTTGGATATGTCGGCCACTTTTTGCACTTTCCAAATCGCTAGTGTCCTTTGCAAAGGATACCATCAATATATTGGCCGTAGGGTTCGGATAGATGGCAAAAAGACTTTCCGTCGACGTTTCTTCCAAAGGTACATCCGCTCTTAACGTGGCCGTGTTTTCGGGTAAAATTTCTTCCAACCGAATATCTTCCCACCAAACGGAACCTTGTCCGTTAAAAAGCTGTAAGTTAATTTCCATTGCAATGGCCTCTGCGGGCGGAATTATACCGTTGAGCCCTATAAACTTATAGTCCAGATCAACGCCACCAAACCTACCGAACGGGGTCGCCTTGGTAATGTTCTTACCATCGGCACCGGTCACATAACTACCGTCCGCCGCAACGTACTGTACAAAGAAACGGGCAAAACCCTCGGTCAATGAACGTTTTACCGATCCCGAAAGATTATACGTACTTCCCGGTGTCACTTTCACCTGTTGGCGCGCCCCTCCAAAGCCCTTATTGGCCAAGAACAAACGCAAAATGTTACTCTCGGTCCCATCTGGCTTGACCACATCCGTTTGAACGGTTCCGCCATTGGTCCACGGTGTTTTCTGCGCACTATCAAAACTACCGTTTCTAAGGATACTGGCCGGCTCGTTATTGGTATTGTCCGCCATTTCGATATCATCGAACCAAATGTTTCCGGTAGCCGCCAAAATTTGTGGAATTACCTCCACCCGCGTACCGTTTTGTGGTACGGCAAAACTGGCCGTCATGAGTTTATAAAGCTGTACGTCCCTAAAAAAGTTGGTACTCGTTTCTTGGATAACATTGTTCCCGGCATCATAGACCCTGACCAATATTCTTGCGGCCCCGGTCGGTGATGTCAGCACTCCCTTGTAATACCCCTGCACCGTATATTGGCCCAATGGTTGTACGGCAACACTTTGGACCGCTCCCAAAAAGCGGTTGCCCTCGGGTGCGTCATCCGGTATAAAGATCCTAAGGGCCTTGTTGCCCGATCTGGAGTTGGTGGCGTCATCCACAACAGTACCCGCATTGATCCAAGGTGCTCGGGAAGCGGCCTCAAAATCGCCATTGCCCAAAAGGTTGCCCGGACCTTGTCCGGTAAGCAACAACTCGGTAATAGGGGTATCGGCATCATTGCTTTCTATGATCAGTTCAGCGCTTCGCGAGCTTGACTGCGATGCGGTAAACGTAAGATCGAGCTGGGCTACTTGCCCCGGGCTCAAAGCACCGCTAAACGAACTGTCGAGCGTAAAAAGCGATGCGTCGGCGCCAGCGATACTTATGGCGTTTATTTGCAACGAACGGGTGCCAATATTGATAAGGCGCAATGGTCTGGTTTCAGAAGCATTTAACTCGACCAACCCAAAATCGAACGAACTGTCGTTTATCAAGGTTTTCGTATCGGTGTCTATAAAGGCCAGATCTCCCTGTCTTTCGCTAGCTTCGGGAACGATAACGGCCTCATCAAAAACAGCCGTGGCCAATTGGCCGTTTACCCCACTGGAACCGGCAAGACCTACGGAAACCTTGAAGGGCAGTACCACCACGGTACGTTCCAAAACGGTAAAGTTTAATCCATCGGTCGCATAGGATGCGGTAAAAATGTTGCCCGAACGTTGTATCCTTAGCCATATGGGCGCAGCAGCGGAGACCGAGGCCATTGCTTCGGTAGCCGCGTCCCTTTGAAACCTACGTTGCAATACCAATTCACTGGCTTCGGAAAGTCCCAAGAAAACATTTTCCCTGGTCGATCCGTTATTTTTACGGACCATTATACCGAACATTCCGGTACCGGGAACAGTGGACAGTTTTGTAGTGAACTCAAAATCGCCTTCAATTCTTTCAAAAATATATCGGAACTGATCCGAGGTCCCGGAAATACCGGAACCCGAAGCTTCCATGGTAAAAATACCGTTGGAAGAGCGCACCCGTCCTGAAGGTGAGGCCCCGCCCACATTACCGTTTTTGGCAACAAATACCGTTCTGCCATCGGCGTACTGGTTATTGCTTGCCGATTTGGTCGTTAGGCCATTCCCGTCAAAAAATAACGTATGGGTCGCGCTACCCGTTACATAGGGGCTCCTGATAAAGGCTTCCTTATTTTTTTTGATGGTAAACGGATATTCAAAGCTGCTGTCTACCGATCTTAAAACTACCTCTTTGTTTTCTTCGGAAGCATTGCGTACCCTCCAAATGGTAAACCCATCGGAATTGTCGTCGTTATTTACCCTTCCCAAAGAAGTCAATCGCAATCCGCTACCCTGTACGCCCGCATCTTCGTCGCGAAAACGAATGTCCTTAAAACCGTCCTGCACCACTACCACGTCCAATCGGTTAAAGGCGAACGCCCGGGAGGTTTTGCCCTTTACGGTAAACGTGAAAGGTGCTTCGTCGGGATCGTTGTTCGCAATGGTTATGGTAGCCGTACGGTCGCCATCTGCCAAAGGGGCGAACCTAATGGTCAATTGCCCGCGCTCACGGTTGACAAGGTTGGCATTTGGGGTTTGCGTTACTTCAAAATCCGCGGCCTGTGGCCCGCTGATCGAAACATCGGAAAGGTTTAAGGTTCCTCCCCCCAAATTGGTAACCTCAAAATCGTTTTCGACCCCGTTATTGCCCAATCGCACGGTACCAAAATCAAAAAGTGCCCCATTTTCCAATACTTCTCCCGCAGAAGTTGTAATCTGTATGTCCGGTAGGTCGGTAGTGAGCAAGGTAGTAATGGAATTTGGTGGTAGCACAATGGTTCCATCGGGCAGGGTTACGGTTTCCGTGGGATCGGCCTCGCTACCCAAAGTGCCCGCTGCTTGATGCATTACCTTTCCAGAGAAGCCAAGACCGGAAATGTCCAAGGTTTTGCTTTCCCCGCTGGCATTGGTGATCCAGAAGTTTTTGTTGTTTTGATCTGAAAAAGAAAACCCGAACAATTCCGGCACATCAGTACCGGCCAAGTTAGACGTTCCCGAAAAAGAGAGCTGGCTTCTTTCCGTCATGCCCGAAACGGCCAAACTGGCCAACGATATTGCCCGGCCAACAGCTTTTAAACCGCCATCGGTGGTAATCATTCCATTGAATTCGTGCATTTCCAAAATCTCCGAAGAGGCAAGCTCCAAATAACTTGCAATATTATAATTGACTACAAGGGCGTTTTCCCATTTAAAACGCTCTTGGTTGACACCGGGCCCTATTTTGAAAAAGTTGGGCATGTATTCCGTCCACCAAACATCCCAGTTCTGTTGGGTCACCAAAGCATCAAAATCGGTATTGACCTTTGCCTGGTCAAAAACGGTACGGAACGAATTGAGCATCGCGTTCAACTCCGGTTGTGTGGTTGCCGTCTGATTGGGGTCGGATTCGATATAGGCGTGCATGGTCAATGCATCTACCAAGTTTCGGTCCAATCGGGGAATTACGTACCCGTTCCAAAAGTTTTTTCGCCTTCCCGACGATCCGTCGGTATTAAAAAAGGCCACAGCGGAAAACTTGGCTTCCGGAAACTCTTTTTCGATCTCCGTAATAAAATAGTGGCAGGCCTCGGGATAACCAAAGCCGGCATTATCGGCCCGAAAGCCCTGAAAGTTTTTGAACTGATATTCCCCTGCACCGAAATAAAGTTCATTGGAAAGCTCCAAATAGCGTACGGGCATGCCATTTGCCTCCGCACGCCGCAGCATTTCCAGGTTACGTGCCAAACGGTCTTCGAACGCGCGCCACCAATCGGGCTGCAACGGGTCAAACGTGGGGCTGTCTTCCGGCACCCCAAATTTCTCGGCATAATAATCCAGCCCTGGGGTGGTCATGTTCAACACATATACCGGAGCAAGCCCATTGGCCTCTTGTGCCTTGGCAAAGTTCTCTATGGAATTGACCTTACCGTTGCCGTTCTCAATGATCGACTTTACAAAACCGATCATTTTGGAAGGGTCTACCCAACCATCTTCACTCCCAGGGGTTCCCTTGGCAGGAAAGAACGTATCGTTCCGATAATCCCAATTTTCCGATACGGTACCTCCGGGATATCGGAGATTTCCGAGTCTCGATTTTTTTAAAGAGGCAACTCTATTGGGATTGTCCCACGGTTCCTCGATCAGTGTGGTGTTGTTGTTGCACCCGATCATATCGGGATTGTTGTTTACCGCAGTGCCCTCGGTCACCTGTACCTGGGCCTGAAGGAAAACGGTACAACAAAAAAGAAAGAGCAGTGTAATTTTTGTTTTCATCGTTTTTGAGGATTTATTAGTTCTTAGCTAAAATGTTAGGTAATATCACAAAAAGCAGTAGTCAAAATCGATGGATTCGCGAATCAAAAGGTAGAAAGTTGTTAAAACTGCTAAGTTGTACGATACAAAAACCCAATTTTTAGAACCGCTTAAAGCATCCCTTATGTCCCTTGTTAAAAAAGGCGTTTGTACCTTGTTGTTGTGTGCTATTTCCAGTGTTGTTGCGCAAACCAAAATCGTTACCAGCAATCCCATACTGACCGATTGGTATGCGGATCCCGAAATGGCCATTTTTGAAAATACCTATTGGCTCTTTCCCACCTTTTCCGGAGTTACGAAAAAACAGGACTTCATTGATATTTTTTCGTCCAACGACCTGAAGCAGTGGACAAAGTATGACAAGGTCGTCGACCCTAGCAATGTCAAATGGGCGAAAGATGCCGTTTGGGCCCCTTCGGCCATTCAAAAAGACAGTACCTATTACATTTTCTTTAGTGCCAACGATATACAGACCCCCGAAAGCCATTGGTGGGACCCCAAGGTACACGACAGTACCGAAGTCGGCGGTATCGGTGTGGTCCGGGCCAAGCATCCCGAAGGACCCTATGTCGACCATATCGGGAAACCGCTCATAGGAACGGTCGTCAATGGGGCACAGCCCATAGACCAAAGTATTTTTCGTGACCATGATGGTACCCATTATATCATGTACGGTGGCTGGGGCCATTGTAACATTGGTATGTTGAACGACGATTTCACCGCTTTAAAACCCTTTGCCGACGGCAGTCTATTAAAGGAGATTACGCCCGAAAACTATGTTGAAGGTCCGGTAATGTTTTATAAGGACGGCCATTATTATCTAATGTGGTCGGAAGGAAGTTGGGGTAGGGACAGCTATCGTGTGGCCTATGGAAGGGCCAAATCCCCATTGGGGCCATTTGACCGTATTGCTACGATCTTGGCATCGAATCCGGAAATCGCCACGGGAGCGGGCCACAATTCCGTGCTCAACGTTCCAGGCACCGACGAGTGGTACATCCTCTATCATAGAAGACCTATTCCCAATGAACACCGGAACCACCGCGTGGTCTGTATCGACCGAATGTACTTTAACGAAGATGGCACGATACTTCCCATCATTATGACCCATACGGGCGTGCCCCCGATACCTCTAGAGAACGAGTAATCCGATGTTTGCCGCTCCCGTAAACCGAGGCTTTACATCAAACCAACGTATTTACTATGCTTAACATCCAACAAATGAACCCTACCCCCCTCGTCCATAGCTTTTTGCTAAGCTTTTTTGTTTGGATCAATGTTGCCGCCCAAACCCATACCAAAGATTTTTTTACCCCCTTGGAAGCCAATAGCTGTCAACTATCCGGACATTTGGAGAACAACCTGAACAAAACCATTGCGCATTGGAGCATCGCAAAAGTTCCCTATCAAGAATTTGCCAGTTTCTTCTCCAAGGGCAGACCAAAATTTGCTTCGGGAGAAATGTGGGGAAAAGCCGTTAGGGCGGCCTGTATGTTCTATAGGTATCAAAACGACATCCGTTTGAAAACCTTATTGGACGAAACGGTTTCGGACCTATTGACCAAAGAGCGTGCGAACGGAACCATAAGCTGTACCCCCATTACCGACCAACCCGACGCCAAAGGGGGCGACCTTTGGGAGCGAAAATATGTGCTGTTGGGACTGGAACGCTACTATACCCTGGTCGACCAAGATCCGGAGGTATTGGCTTCCATGGTACGGCAGACCGACGCGTTGATCTCCCAGATCGGACCCGCCCCAAAAACTCCGGTTACGGCCACCGGTTGGAGCCACAACAATATTGAATCGAGCACCATACTCGAACCGGTCATGCGCCTGTACAAGCTTACCGGAAAAAAGCGTTTTTTGGACTTCGCCAAATACCTTGTGGCAAGTGGTGGTGCCCAGGGGTTCGATCTTGTCGCGGAAGCGCTATCGAACATGCCTCCACACAAAATGGCCGGGGGCACCTACCCCAAAGCCTATGAAATGCTCTCCTTTTTTGAAGGTCTGGCAGAATATTACAGGGTTACGGGTGATGAGCGTATCAAGCGGGCGATCATAAACATGTACCGAAAGGTGGCTTCAAAAGAAATTACCATTGTAGGCAACGGGGGCAATGATCTTTACCATAGCAATGGGGAGTGCTGGGGCGATACCGCATACGAGCAGACCAACCCTAAAATCGAGCGGATGATGGAAACCTGTGTTGGGGTCACCTGGTTAAAATTTTCTTCACAAGTATTGCGGCTTACCGGCGATCCGTCCATTGCGGACATGATGGAACGTTATATTTATAATGGCCTTATCGGCGCACAAAAGTCGAACGGAGATACCTTTAGTTATTCCAACCTCCTCAATGGCGTTAAGGACAATCCCTTGGGATGGGGGGTCTATTTTTACAATAAGGGACGCATTACCTGTTGCGAACTTAACGGCCCCATGGGGCTGGCCTATATTCCTTATATAGCGGTAATGGATTCCCAAACCGGACCAGTGGTCAACCTATACAACAAGGGAACGTACAAAACGACCGGCAAAAGCGGACAAGAAATTACCTTGCACATCGACTCCGACTACCCAAAACATGGAAAAATCACCCTCCGCCCCAAGCTGGGCACACCGGAACACTTTACCCTGAGCTTAAGAATACCCGAGTGGAGTACCGATACCCGATTACAGTTAAATGGTGTCGATCAGGAAGTAACGCCCGGAACCTATAAAACCCTTACAAGGGAGTGGCGTGCCGATGATGTTGTTTCCTTGACCCTCGATATGGGCGTACGTGTTTTGAGCGCACCCAAAAACGATGGGCATGTGGCGCTTCGTTATGGGCCGTTGGTCCTTGCCCGAAATGAGAACAGCGACCCTCTTTTTGATAGTACCGTACAGCTTGTCTCTAAAAACGGAAGGGTGAACGGCGTATTGAAAACACCATCGAGCCCATTTGTTCAAATCGAAATTCAGATTCCCGTTACCAACGGGTACATTACCATGATCGACTATGCTTCCAGCGATAATTGGAACGGCAGAAAAACCTGTACGTGGCTTCCCGTAAAATAGGATAATCGAGGGTTATCGCTCCTTTTCCGTTTTATTGATCCAAAAAGGGGCTGTACAGAACCAGATCAAGGTTCCGGAAAGGATCAAGTTTTTGTACCATTCCAGGTCCAACAATTGCGCAAAAACCAAAAATGAAGGTATAATGGTCAATGCCAGGCCGATATAGGAGAGTATTTTGGGAACGTTCATTTTAAATGGATTTAACGGATGATGCGGGTGCGATGGTTTCTTTCTTGGTCAGGTAGTTCTGTTGAAGGTATGCAAAAAACAGATAGCTCAATCCACCGATGATCCATCCGGGTACGGCAACGAAAAAGTAAAAATCCGCTTCGGTGTATACGTAAATACTATAACTGCCCGCTAAGGCGACGATCCACGCCAATAATACGGAAATATTGATGTTTATTTTTCGCAAAGATGCAAAATTGCAATGTAGGCCGAGTTTCGGAAAAACAAAAATATCAATGATCACCACCGCACCGACCGGGGATGCCAATAGGGCGTAAAGGCCTAAAAACTGATCTAATTTGCTAATAATGGCCGGTGAACAGGCCAAAATCGTTGCGGTAATACCGACGATCATGGTAATCTTCCAACGCGGAAATTTGGGCAATAGCGCCTGAACCGCCAACCCTGCCCTGTATATGGTAGGGTTTGCAGTGGTCCAACCGGCCACCACCACACAAATCGCTCCCGCCAAGCCAGCCCCCATAAACGCGATTTCACCAGGCGATGGATTTGTATTTCCCGCTTGAAAAGCCACGGCACATAAGATCCCGGAAGCGATCCACGCCATAAAATGCCCGATAAACATACCAAAGGCGGATGCCAACCCGTAGTACGATTTTTTGGCATAGCGGTAAATGGACATATCGGCGAGTCCCAAATGCATGGAACTGTTGCAGAGCCATGCAAAAATCAGCACATGCCAAAAAGAGTATTTGGTCTGGCCTTCGGCCGGTACGCCGGTCCAGATTTTGGATTTCCCGATTTCCCAGAAACTTTCAACCGAATCGACCCCCAAGGAAGGAAGCATTGCAATACCGGAGGCCAAAAAGATCAAGGGCATCCAAGGCGCAAAAATATTGGCGAATTTTGATACCCGATCAAAACCAAAGGTGGCTACGATAGTGATGACCATTCCGATCGCAACAATGATCAAGATCCATAAAAAACTGGTCGGATACAGATCGGTAAGTCCGGGACCGGGAACATTCACCAACAGGCCCACTGCGGAAGCGGAAACACCGATCATCGCCGAAGCGGTCACACAAAATAGAATTCCGTTGACCACATTATATATGGTAACCAGCCCGAGACCGCTAATTTTCTCCAGTTGATAAAAAATGGTAAGCCGGGTTTTCACCGCTGCCGGTGCACAGATCAAGGTCCAACTCAAGGTCGCCAACAGGTTTCCGAAAAGAAGGCCCAAAAAAATATCATAAATGCCTACCCCATGAAGTACGAACAGCGGACCGATGATAAATTCGGTTCCCGCAATATGTTCTCCGGCCACCATACCCACAAAACTCTTAAAGCCCTTTACGGCCTTCCGGGGTACGGGTTCTCTTTCATATTCATCGATTTCCGCGAGTTTTTCGGTAAGCGAGGTAGGACTATCGGCCATAGGATACAAATAATTTGGTTATGGTTTGGTTACTCTAAAATGCCGATTTTGGCCTCCATTTCTCTTTCAATTTGGAAAACGCAAGGAATTAGGGGCTTTTTTTAGGGATATTTCAATCAAACAAGAATCCAAGATGAACTACACTATTTCAGGCATGCTGATCATGCTTTTATTCACTTCGTGCAAAGGGGAAGGTGACAAAACAAAAATGGATACCCAAACCAAACCGAAAAAACCCAATATCGTGCTGATCGTGGCCGATGACCTCGGTTGGGCCGATCTGGGTTGCTATGGAAACACCTATTTTGAAAGCCCCCATTTGGATGCCCTCGCCGAAAGGGGCGTCCGTTTCGACAATGCCTATGCCGCAGCGCATGTTTGTTCCCCTACAAGGGCAAGCCTTTTAACGGGCAGGTATCCCGCGCGGGTGGGGTTGACCAATTATCTTTTTGGAACGAAGACCCTTGAGGATTCTCCCGTATTGCCCGCAACCTATGTCGACCATTTGCCCCTAAAAGAAATTACGATCGCCGAAGAATTAAAAAAAGACGGTTATAAAACCTCTTTGATCGGAAAATGGCACTTGGGCGAGAATACCACTTTTGGGGAATCGGACCCGGAATTCCAAGGTTTTGATGTTACCGAAGGGTTCGATTATGAGCTATTGCCCGTTAAGGATACCTATAAGTGGTACAAGATCGGGGATACTACCAAGGCCTTCGAATTGCCGTATTTGACCGAAGAGATTACGCAAAATTCCATCGATTTTATCGAAAAGAACAAGGATACCACTTTTTTTATGACGGTAGCCCATTTTGCGGTACACTTGCCGTTACAGGGCGATTCCCTGCTAGTGGAAAAATACAGGGCCAAGGACAACCCTCGCCCCGACGATTTTAATCCGGTATATGCCGCAATGATCGAACAAATGGATACCTCGGTCGGCCGTATCATGAAAAGTTTGGAAGAAAACGGGCTTCTAGAAGATACCATTGTATTGTTCGTTTCGGACAATGGCGGACTTGCCGTAGGCGAGGCCGGTAGCAAGCCAACGGTAAACGATCCCCTACGCGCCGGAAAGGGTACCATATATGAAGGCGGTTTGCGCGTGCCCATGATTGCCTATTGGAAAGACCGTTTTGAAGGTGGCCGGGTAAACTCGTCCGTGTTATCGACCATCGACCTTTTCCCTACATTGTTATCGTTGACCAGGGAAGACCCGAAAGTAATACAGAAAATAGATGGTACGGACAGGTTGGCCGCTTTTGAGACCGATGCCGTTTTAACAAGAGATGCCCTGTATTGGCATTACCCCCATTTTAGCAATCAGGGCGGCCGACCGAAGACCGCCATGCGGCAAGGTGATATGAAATTGATACTTTCGTTGGAAGATGACGGTGTGGAGCTATACGATTTGGCAAAAGACCTTGGAGAAACCCAAAACCTGGCCGATCGGTTTCCCGAAACCGCTACCGCAATGAAAGACAGTATACAACAATGGCTGCATTCGGTAAATGCACCGATGCCCATAAAAAAAGAATTATGACATTTCGCAAGGCCCCTTTGTTCTTTTTTTTGACCGGTCTGTCCTTGGTTACCAGCGCTCAACAACGGCAATCGGAAAGGGTTACGGATACCATAATACTTGATAATGGGCTGCTTACTATCGTTCAAGACCTAAAAGGGGGCGCCATCACCGCGCTGCGACTGAAGGACAATGCCCTAAATCCGTTCGATTGGACCTTGGATGTGGCCAAACAGCCGGAAATCAATAAGAACGGTTTTCCGTTCCAAGGCCATTTTATCAGCTTGGGAACCTGGGGGATGCCCACCAAAGGGGAGCAGCAGGCCGGCATCCGCTTGTATGGCGAAGCGAACGGTACCATATGGCAGCTCGATTCCATTTCCCCGCACTATGCCCGCACAGGTTTTAAAGGCAATATCGAAAAACTCGATTTTGAGCGTTCCCTGCAGTTATATGCCAATGCCCCGGCGGTAAAGGTTACCGAAACGATAACCAACCGGCATCCTATAGCACGGATGTACAATATGCTGCAACACGCTACCTTTGGCGGTGCCTTTTCCGATAAAAATCTGATTTTGGACAGTAACGCCGGAGCGGGCATCTATCAAAAAGGGGCATATCCGAGAGTTTCCTACGATAGCCTGGAACAACGTTCCTTTCGATGGCCCAATGGCATATTGCCCGATGGCCCCATCGACCTCAGAACTTCCGGAAATCGAAAAAAGACCTATCTCACCTCCCATGTCTTCGACAGTACCGATTCACTCGGTTGGGCGACCGCCATCAACGCCGAAAAGGGATTGCTTGTCGGGTATGTTTGGCATACCCGGGAGTATCCTTGGCTAAACGTATGGCATCAATATCGGGATGGGAAACAGTATGGGCGTGCCCTGGAATTCGCTACCTGCGGCCTTGGACTCGACTTTATACGCTTGGCATCGGGAGACTATCGCTTTTATGGGCAAAACTCTTTTGAGTTTATTGACGCGGGCCAGCACCGCACCAAATCCTATACCCTTTTTGCCATTGCGATACCTAAGGAGGTTACAGCGGTAGATACCGTTACGCTCCATTCGAATATACTCGACATCACTTATATTAAAAACGGTGAGCCGATTACAACGACCATTACCCTAGAGTAGCGGTTCCATTATGGTACAAGTAGTTTATTGGTCTACTTCCAGCTAACCCAAAGTGTTTTTACCAATAGAAAACCGCACACTACAATTGCTTGTAGCTGTGCGGTTTTTTCATAGGGGTACTTTACGATAGACCCGCTACCCTTGTTAAGGACAACGGGGTATTTTTATTGCTTCAATATTTTAAACGTATGGTCTTGAATACCGGTCCGAACCCTGATGAAATAGAGTCCTGTCGGCCAGGCCGAGGTTTCCAATGTGGTGCTATTGGACAGTCCCGCAGCTTCCTGCAGTACTATTCTCCCGTTGATATCCATAACCTGTATCCTGGTGGGCATTACACCACCTGAAAAATCGATATGCAAACGATCTTTGACCGGGTTCGGAAAAACGGAATAGTTCGCTCCCGACAGTTCTTCTCCGAGGGTCGCCTTAGAGGATACCCCGTTGCCTTCGTCCCCTACGAAACGAATATCATCGATACGGTATCTTACGCCACTCAGTGCCGTGAACCGGATACCCAAATTCGCCGATCCCTCAACGGCCTGTGGTAACTGACCGAAGGAAAGCAATTGCCATTCCCGACGGTCTTTGGCCAAGTTCGGCAACGTTAGCGGAATCCAAATGCTACCATTGGCGCTTACCTCTACCCGCAAACCGGAACCGTCGGCACCTGCCGTTTCTTGGAGTACTCCAAAGGACAGGGACAGATCGGTATAGCTCGAGGCATCGATATTGGTAATCACATAATTCTCATTGGCATTGTCCAAAAAGGCGTGACGTTCGTTGGAAGCGTTCTGGTACGTGGCCATCAAAGAGGTCCTTGCGGCGGAACCGCTACCGGAATGGTCGGCCTCCCCGGTGTAACAGGTGTACAATTCCAAATTGGAATTACGCCGACAGTCGGTACTGCTATCGTGGGTTTCCAAAAAGAATACAACATCCTGATTACCGGAACCACCACTTTGGGTACTGAATACGATAGGTGTTTGCGACACCCAATCGGAATTGTTCCCACCACCACAAACGGACCGTACCTGAGCTTCATACTCGGTACCTGCCGAAAGGGAACCAAAAACGGTTTGGGTCGCATTCACGTTACTAACGGACCAATCGGTCGTTCCCGTAGGTCTTATGCGCGCTTGATACGCATTGGCATCGGCACTGGCGTTCCATGAGAGCGTTGCTCCGCTGGCCGTGATGGAGCCAATGGTAACATTGCCCGGTGCGGCACAGGTATCGGTGTTGCCTTCTCCCCCTTTTACCGCAATATCGTCAATACGATACTTTACGGTACTCAAGGCCGTAAAACGGATGCCGAAAGTAGCGGAACCTTGAACCGCGGCGGGAAGGTTGGTAAGGCTTATCAACTGCCACGCTCTACTGTCCTGTGACAGGTCGGGCAGGGTAAGCACGGTCCACTCCGTTCCGTTGGCCGTAACCTCTACCCGTAGGGCGGAACCATCGGCTCTTGCATTTTGCTGCAATACTCCAAAGGAAATGGAGATGTCGTCCGGACCGGAGGCATCGATATTGGTAATGCTATAATTCTCATTGGCATTGTCCAAAAACACGTGGCGCTCATTAGAGGCTCCTTCATACGTGCCCTGCAAAGAGTTCTTCACGGCCGAACCACTTCCGGCATGATCGCCATCGCCAGTATAACAGCTATAGTTCGCCAAGTTGGAGTTCCCGCTACAACTGCTGCTACTATCATGTGTTTCCAAAAATAACGTGCCACCGGGAGTTCCGGGGTCGTCATCCTCAGTAGTAAATTGCACCGGTGTTCCTGTTGTCCAATCGGAGGTTTCATTGTCCGCACATAACGACCGTACTTGCCACTGGTATGCCGTACCGGCCGTCAAATCGGTTACCACTTGGCTGTTTCCGTTGGAAGGCAACACCTCCCAGTCGGTAGTACCGTTCGGCCGGATGCGTACCTCGTAGGTAATGGCATTGGCACCGGCATCCCAGGCCAAGGTAGCTTGGTTTTGCGCAATATCGATCGTACGTAGGTTCGTGGCCGGTTGACAGCCCTCCAAAACGATTTCGATCCCGGTAATCCCAATATCGTCAACACGATAACTGGAACCTGCACTTGCGGTAAAACGCAATTGTAAGTTCGCCGTTCGAGGGAAAAATTGTTCTTTATTGACAAAGCTCCAGTCGGACGTATTATCATTGTCTTCTACGGTGAAGGGAATACGGGTCCAAGAACCGGAATTACCGTTTCTATACTCAACGACCAAACCTTGCGTACCACCATTTTTTTGCAGTTCCAATAGTCCAAATTGAAAGGAGGTTTCCGAAAAACTGGTCGAATTGATTCCTTTTATAATCAGGTTTTTAGCACCATTAACACCGTTCAACAGCAACTGCATGCTGTTGGAAGCCCCGTTATAACGTGCAGGTTCGTCCCTGAAACGGATCTGTCCGGACCCTTCATAACTAATGGATGCCTCGGTATCCCTGAGCCCATCGTATGCCGTGTATGCGGCAATGGTACTAGGTGAGGTATCGAAAGGCGAAGCAAAGGTTTCGCGGTACAATCGCGGCACCGATGGTGCCTGGGTCCTAAAGTTCCTCCCTACGGTAAAAGGTGTATTGCTACCGTCGGCACATCGTTGGCGAATACGCCATTCATGCTCAGTGTCCGGCGTCAATCGTTCCGAACCATCGGTAAATTTACTCAAGGAAAACTCGAAAATTTCGGTACCGCGTCTAAAAGCACGTTCCTGTAAGGCGGTCTTCCATGAATTTGCCCCTTTTTCACGTACTTGAATATCATAGAGCAGCCCATCACCAACAGGATTTCGCCAGCTGAGTTTGGCGCCAATGGTTCCAACGGAAAGCACCGCCAGATCTACCGGTTTTTTACAACTGGACTGCACCGCTCCAAAACTTACAACGATATTATCTACGGTGTGTACCTTACCGGCGTCCTTGTTAAAAATCTTTACGATCAATTCAATGGAGCTTACGCCGTTCACGGTTTCGGTAAATGTAATGAACTCGTCGTCCGTGGCGGAGTCCCCTATTATTTCACCGATCTTTACCAAGGGAAGGTTTCCATCGTACTTTGCAAAAACCTCCAATCGACCGGTTTTGTCGGGTCTGTCGGGGTCGAAATTGGTGCCTTTTTCCTTTACATCGATGGAAATACTAACGTCTTGATCAGCGGGAACGGCAATCGCTTCCGTTCTAAAAACCACTTCCTCCCTAGTATTCTTGGCGATCAAGGCATTTTTATCGTTGACCTCAAAAAAGGACTTTGGTTCCGCATCCAGACCGTTCGGGTCGATACTCCAGGCGGTAGCACCATTGTCCACAGTGGCGCCCTCCGGCAAATTAAAGTTTTCGAACCATGGTAATTGCGGTCCATCAAGTTCTCCCGTTCCCCAAGATTCCGGTGTAGAAGCGTTTAAATCTTCGGTTCCCACAAATTGGGTCCTTCTTGAAATGGTACCGTTGGTATTAAAGTCATCCAATCCCACTTCAATGCCAATTTCTTGGCCGTTCACCGGTTGCGCCCCAATATCGTCCCAGGCGAGGGCTATCTCATAAATATACCTATTGGAATTTCGGCGGACACCCGTGTTCAATGCTATGGGGTTGGCCTTATTCCTGACCCCCTCAAATGCACCATTTTTGGAAATCTTAAAAATATAGTCGTTAATTCCCAAACTACCGTCACGCTTGTCGTTGTCGATATCGATACCTACATAAATGGCATCGTTGTCGTTCACGGAAACATCGTCAATGGTCGCTTTTACGTAAAGGAATTCCTGATTGTACGCTAACTGGAACGTGTCGTTTTTTCCGGATGAATTTCCAAATACCTCGGAGTCGATAGCATTGGTATCCAAAGCGTTCCAGGCGGCATCCGAATTACCGTCGATGGTTATCGGCGTGCCCACAAAGGCGACCGAAACATTCTTTGGCAATTGCTTTACCAGAACGGGGAAGGTTTTTCCGCTCTTGATCACATTTATTTCCGCTTGCCTAAAAAGGTTCCCCTGGTTTTCTGTGGCGGTAAAGGCGATGGTCTCCGTACCGGAACCGTTATAATTGGCCCCAGTGTTGTTTCCATTCACCGCCAGCCAGTTCGGCACGTTTCGTACCGACCACGTGGCATTACCGCCGGCAGTAGTTATGGTCAGATTTTCCGTACTATTTGCATTGGAGGCAAAAATAAGCGCTCCGGTGCTCAAGGTGATGTCGGGAACGGAATTGTCCCGGGCAATTTGCCGGCGCCATACCCCATTACCAAAAGTGGGTAAATAGTAGTTGACCGTTCCGTCCGTCTCAATTTTGATCTTCGCATCGCCATTGCCCGTTCTCGCGTAATAGAGTTCACGGGTACCGTCGTCCATAAAGTCTTCCCAAGTATTTTTATCCACTTTAAGGTCTCCGTTGGCCGCTACGGAAACACGACCTTTAAAAATACCCAGTCCCTTTTTGTGGCGACCGTTCTCGGTACCTACATAAATTTGATTTTTGTAGCCCGCCAAGGATCTGAAATCGATGGTTTCACCGGGCTGCTCCACCCATGGTTCCTCTCGAAGGCCCAGACTAAATGGAATGTCCATGCCCGTAGATTTCAAATTGGCCGTAGTGTTCCAATCGTCGCTTTCCGGGTTGCTCAAAAGATAGACCTCTGGCGCCCCGCCATCGACCTTGGCCGATAATGCTACCGCAGTTTTACCGTTAACGTCCCATACATATAGGTCGTTCACTGCGATATTGAGTCGTTTCCATTCCCACTCATAGGGTGCGGAACGCACTCCCCGATACAAACTACTACCGGCGGCCCATAACATATTGGAATCGTTGGGATCTACAAAAATATCTCGAAAAGCGGGCTCGGGACGCATACTCGCGTCCGAAATCTCAACCCATTGTTCTTTGCCATCAAAAACGGCCTCTATCGCTTCCGTCGCATAAATGCCGCCATCTCCTCCATCTTGTCGAAAACCGGCATATACGCGGCTTACGTTCTTATCGTCCAAGGCAACGGCCTGCATCAAACGGTTGTTCAGGCCATTTTTCAACCTAAATTTATCGGTTCCGCCACCGATGACCTTCCAATCGGAAAGTGCGGGCTGCTTCCCGGGATTGACCAGTTTTCTGGCCCATAAGGTCTGTTTAAAGAACTTTGGGATACCAAAGTCGGGTCTGCCCTCCGCCATTACGATGGGAGGTACCGTTTTGGTAATCACTACCGATTGGCAGTTTTTCAGATCGTTGGGCGTTGTTTTTTTGGTCCAGCTTACGCCACCGTCCCAACTTTCCAATGCGCCCTGATCGGCATTTCCCTGTATGGCATAATCCTCATAGGTATCGATATCGTAGGTTACCGTATTGGCGAACCCGGTACCGGAATAAGTGGGTTGCGGACCAACGTTTTCATCCGTTTTTTTTACGGTATAAATGGGCAACCAGCTATCCAACACAAATGGCCAGCCCGCAACATTTTCATTGTTGCTCAAATAATAATTGTTTCCACCGGCGGAGATGATCTTTCTATTATTACCATTGTTGTTGGTGTCCCAGGTAATAGGAGTATAGTCGTATGCCCTAGAAAGAAACTGGGGGTCCTCCCAACCAAGATCGATGGCCCTATCCATTTGCCCCAAAGGAGCGCCCGGACCACCAGGGCCCTGCAATGATAACTTGTTGTTGACGATGTTCACCCATTGGTCGTTTATAGATCCATTGGCGTTAAAAGTAATGGTCCCTTCAACCAATCCCACCCGGGAATTTTTCCCTAGGAACAAGGTGCCCAACAGCAGCTTTTGTTCAGTGGCGGTTGCCCGTGGATCTACCTTGGGATTGTACCACGGAACAAAACTGGAATCGGGTAGATCGGGACTTATGGTCCGTAACGGCACGTTTTGTAGGCCCGGTAACACCGTCCAATTCGGATTTCCCGAGGTCAAAGCGGTAGTGGTATTCGTAAAAATACTCCATTGGGGCAACGCATTACGGTCGGTATTGGTCTGGAAAACCGCATATACCCGAGAACCGTCGGGTGAAAAGCCCATACCACTGCAACCACCGCTATCCTTATATCTATTGATATCGACCGTACCGTTGGGTTTGATGTAGGTCAATGTCTGTATTCCAGATCGCTTACCAAGAAAGGCACTTTCCGGATTATCGATCCGTTGCCATTGATAGGTGTCGTCATTTTTATTGGCATCGGCAGAAAAATCGTACCAATAAATACCTGCGGCGGTACCTAAATAAATATCGTTGGTAACCGGGTGGATGAACACCTCCCATACCTGATTGTATCCGTCGGCGGTTTCGTACTGTGTTTCCACAAATGACGGCACACCGTTATCTACATTACCATTGCTGATATAGACCGATCTTTTGCCGAGAAGCGGTTGTAGCGGATCTAAAAGTGCTGCCTGTCCTTTCTGTGGATCTTTGGTATTCCAACCTTTGGCAAGCACCACTTTATCCGCATCCTTGCTAACGGCGATGGCGGCAATGGCCGTAGCCCGGGTCGGAAGTATCAGTTCCCAGGTTTTTCCAAGATCATCGGAATAATGGGCGCCCCATAGTCCTCCTTGGTAAATTCGATTTACCCCGACATCGGTCCGAACGAGGAACGACATGGCATGACCAAGTTCCTTTCCAACGAAGGTCCAGTTCTCTCCCAGATCATTGGAATAGTAACTTCCCTCAACATCACTGGAAATCCAAATACGGTCCTTTACGTTAGGATCAAAATAAATATCCTGCACCTGGCCACCTGCTCCGGGAGCCAACTGCTGCCACAGGCCGATATCCTGAGATACCGCACCTTGCACAAAAATAAGTGCCAAGAGCGCTAGCAGATAGTTACAAAATGGTTGATTTCTTCTCATAAGTATTCCTTTAAAATTTTTAACTAATTCTTAACGAAAATGACCGTTATTCTCTTCTCAATTCGCCTTATTCGTAAATTAAAAGACTTAAAAATCAATTTTTCTTAAAAACTGTTCCGATCCTATGCCGTTTGCATAGTTTTCTTTTAGTGTACAATTTCAAGCCTAAAGGACACTTTTTAACGTTGTTTCAAGAAATCGGACAAAAAAGGGTTTTGCATACTGATTTTGGCCAGAAACGGATCTAGCATTGGTCCGGATGCGGCACGAATAAAACGGAAGCTTTTAAAACTGTGGATTTTGGCCAAGAAAAGTTTTCCCATTTTCTATTTTACACTGCAGTATCTGTCATAATTTGTAGACGGGAGGGAAGAAAGCGAACCGTTAGGTATTTAAAACACATAGGTTCGTGGGAAAAAATGAAATCCTTTTTGAACATTGCAGTGAAGTAACAGTTAAAAGTAGGCAGTAAAATACCATGTAATCCATAAAAATTACGGACTGCCATGTGCAACTGCCAAATTGTTGAAGATCTGCAGCTCCGATTCCTCGGTGGAAAGTCTTGCTTTGAAGGGCATCCATTCAACTAGCGTCAGCGAAAAATGAAATCATAGTTCTCCATTGGTAGTTCCGATTATTGCCCATTTTCAATGAATGGGTACATCCAAAAAAAGCTACCCCAAAGGGTAGCTCTCTCAACTTGAAATTAAACTAAACAAACAGTCTTAAAATCCTGGATTCTGTGTCAAATTTGGGTTGTTGGTCACCTGTGCCGCAGGAATGGGTAAAAGTTCGTTCTTACCAACGGTAAATCCGGGCATATCGGTACCTCGGCCCCAACGGATCAAATCGAAATATCTATGGAACTCGAACATGAACTCCAAGCGGCGCTCTACCACAATTTGTTCAAAAAAGGCGTCTTTGGACAGGCCGTCTACGGTAGGGACCCCTGCTCTTTCACGAACCGCGTTCAATGCCGCATAGGCTTCGGGAGTAGGTCCGTTCACTTCATTTTCGGCCTCGGCGAACATCAGAAGTACGTCGGAATACCGCATAATCCTAAGGTTGTTCGGGTTTTGATTGAAACCACCACGCTCTTCAAATCCACCGGAAAACTTACGTACCGCCAACAATTGAAAATCGGGATCGTCGGGGTAGGATACCAATATGTTCCTACGTCTCCATTGATTGGCCGCTACCGGATCTTCCTCGATCGGGTCCCATCTTCCCCAAGTGTCCCCTGGTCGGGCGTAAGTATAGAAACGACGTTCCACATCTTCTTCGGGATATTGCTCAAAAAACTCGATGGCCTGTTTGGAAGGAACGGCGTTCCTAAAGCCAAATGGGAACTGCGCGGTAGGGTTGAACCAATTGGCGATCCAGTTGGCCTCATTTTCGGGCACCCCAAAAGCACGTCCAAACCCGGACTGATATTGAATTTCAAAAACAGACTCTGCGTTGTTCTCTCCGGCCAACGTAAACGTTTCCCCAAAATCTTCGGTGAGGACATATTCGGCAAAACCACCGTTAATAATACTTTGAAAAGCGTCCCTGGCCAATGCATATTTCTTTTGGTATAGGTACGCCTTTCCCAAAAAGGCCTGTGCGGCACCTGCGGTCGGCCGTCCTACATTGTTGGCATCATAGGAGTTCGGAAGTGCGGCAGCGGCAGCGGTAAAATCGGCCTCTACCTGAGCATATACTTCGGCTACCGTACTTCGGGTAGGAAATATGGCCTCTTCATTGGTAATATCGCCATCGAACACCTCGGTAATCAATGGCACGCCTCCGTACAGGCGCGCTAGTTCAAAGTAATAAAAGGCACGTAAAAATCGTGCTTCGCCCAACAGGCGCTGCTTGTCCTCGGGAGTCGCGAACAGCACTACATCCATTCCATCGATTCCATTGATGGAATTGTTCGCCCGTTGTATTCCCAAATAACAGGCTTTCCAAACGCCAGGTATCAGCTGACCGGTACCTGCATTAAAATTGAACTCGGGGTATGCCTGTTCAGCGGCCTGGGTGGTACCATCGGTCTGACGGGTATCGCCCGCCATGTGCCCGATACTTATAAATTGATACTTATAGTATCCATTGTCCTGAAGGGGCCCGTACACCGCGTTCAAAGCACCCACCGCATCGTCCTGGCTCGCGAAGAAATTTCCGTCTTCCGGTTGGGTCGCCACTAGGGCATCCTCTAGGTAATCGTCACTACACGCTACGGTAAGGAAACTTAGCAGTAGCAAGGCAGCATACTTCTGTAACTGCCTGAGATCTGTTGTTATTGGATTGTTCATTTTTCCTTTGTTTATTTTGTTTAAAATCCTAATTGAAGTCCAACGGTAACCGTTCTGGATTGTGGGTACGAAACATTATCGAAGCCCAAAGCATTACTGCCGGTGGAAGAAATACCGATTTCGGGATCGTAACCGCTATAATCGGTAAACGTCAATAAATTTTGACCGGCCAGATAAATACGCGCCTTGGTAACCCCGACACCTACTTGCTCCAACGTTCTATTGGTAAGGCTGTATCCTATTTGTAGGTTTTTAAGCCGTAAGTACGATCCGTCTTCTACATAAAAAGAAGAGGGTTGTGCAAAAAACGATCCATCGGTAGTCGCTCTAGGGACGGTAGTCGATGGGTTATCCGGTGTCCACGCGTTCAAAACGTTGGTGGACTGATTGCCACTGAGGAAATAGGTTTCGGTAATGAATTTGGTACCGTTCCAGATATCGTTGCCCGAAACGCCCTGAAACTGGGCGGACAAATCGAAGCCTTTGTAGCCTACATTAAAGCCGAAACCGTACTGTAGGTCTTGGGTGGCATCGCCGATAAAGGTCTGATCTTCTTCGTTAATCACACCATCGGGAACACCATCAGGACCACTGACATCGGCAAAGCGAAGGTCACCGGGTTGGGCATTGCCCAAAGGCGTGGGTCCGTTTTCGATTTCCTCCTCGGACTGGTAGATGCCGTCTACACGATAACCGTAAAACGAGGAGATCGGTTGTCCTACTTCAATTCTGTTACGCGCTTGGTTCCCGTAAAGGTTACTGCTGTTCCTACCTATAAAATCGAGGCCATCGGTAAGCCTTGTAACTTCGTTATCAAGGAATGTCGCATTTGCGGAAAAACCGAAACTCACTTCCCCGATCTGTTCCCTAAAACCAACGGCCAATTCGAGCCCTTTGTTCTCTACTTCTCCCGAGTTGATAATGATGTTGCTGAACCCTGTGGTCTGCGGCAAATCGAAACTAAGCAGTAGGTCGTCCGAAGTCTTCACAAAATAATCGGCCGTAAGGGTCAGTTTGTTGTTTAGAAAAGCGGCATCCAAACCGATGTTCAACTGCTTTTGCTTTTCCCATTGTAGGCCCGAATTTCCGACCCTTGCGGCACGTGCCGTACCCAAAACCTCTTCGCCATTGACTCCGAGAATGTAACGGATGTTCGGCTGTAAGGTAGACCTGGCCGCATTGGCATTGATCCTGTCGTTCCCAAGAAAACCGTAGCTTCCCCTAAGTTTCAAGTTCGATATTACTTCACTGTCACGAAGGAACGCTTCGTTACTGATCACCCAACCGAGCGATCCGGAGAAAAAGTTATCAAAATAGTTGCCCTCGGAGAAAACGGAAGATCCGTCCCTTCTAAAGTTAAACGTGGCCAAATACCGGTCATCGTAATCATAGATCATTCTTCCGATGTAGGAGATGGTCCGCACTTCGGTAAGGGTTCCGGTAGCGGCACCTTCATTATCGTCCACCGAAGCGGTCAGTACCGGAAAATCCGGATTGATAAAACCTCCAAAATTGGTCGCCGATAAAAAACTTTGGTTTCGCTCCTGTGTGGTGTATCCCACAAGTGCGTCCACGGTGTGTTTACCAAAATCGTTTCTATAGTTCAGCGTGCTTTCCACAATATAGGAATTGTTATCGCCACGTCTTTCGCTTACAAAAGCGCCATCGTCGAGCGAAACGACCGATCCTACGCCCGCACCCGGTATCTGATTGAAAAAGGGGGCAAAACTTTTATTCTTAAAAGTGATCAAGTCGGCCGAGAAACCTACTTTCGCCGTAAGACCGTTCAAAATTTCGTATGATGCATATACGTTACCCAACAAACGGTTCACCGTATTTTCGTTGTCGATAAGGCTCTGCGCCGCAACGGGGTTCAATACCCTGTCGTTACCATCCTGTTCGGTAGGTCCACCAAAACCACCAATGGTGTTCGGGTTAAAAATTTCAACCGTTGGGGAACTCCGCAACGCCCAAGTAAGGGTGTTGAAACCATTTCCTTCATATTCCCTGTCAAAAACGGACCGTGAAAAGGTAACCGAATTCCCCAAGGTAAACTTCCCGAGTTTTGAGGTGGAATTGAAGCGAATAGTGGTCCGCTCCAGACCGGTCCCCAAAATGGTCCCTTCCTCATCGTAATGCGCCACGGAAGTATAGTACCTTGAATTTTCCCCACCTCCGGAAGCACTTAATTCATAACTTCTTAAGGTACCTGTTCGCAATAGGGCATCCTGCCAATCGCTATTGGTCCCTATGGTAGTACCGTCCAAATTTGGAATACGGTCCTGGCCGGCATTGTCCCTCGCGGTATTGTACGCCTGTTGGTACTGTTGGGAGTTTAAAAGGTCCAAGGTATTCGTCGCATTCTGAAAACCGGCAAACGTATTAAAGTTGATGTTGGTCTTTCCCGGTCTTCCTTTTTTAGTAGTGATAATGATAACACCGTTTGCCGCCCTTGCCCCATAGATGGCCGCAGCGGAGGCATCCTTTAAAACGTTCACCGATGCAATGTCCGAAGGGTTTATGGTAGCAAACGGATCGCCACCGCCACCGACACCATTTTCCACTATGGTACCATCGATTACGTAGAGCGGACTGCTATCGCCGGTAATGGTACCGGCGCCCCTGATCTGAATGTTGTTTCCCGCTCCCGGTCTTCCCGAGTTACTGGTAATCTGTAATCCGGAAATCTGTCCCTGTAAAGCACTTTGGAAGTCGGCTACCGGTCTTCCCTCCAATGCTTCGGAGTCGACCGTGGCAATCGCCGCGGATACGTTTTCCCTTCGCTGGGTACCATAACCGATAACGACCACTTCTTCCAATTTCGCCACATCCTCTTGTAGCGATATGTTGATCGTGGTACGCCCGTTCAGGGCTTCTTCCTTTTTAAGAAATCCGATATAGGAAAACGTAAGCGTAGCGGATGCGTCCGTTACCTTAATCATATAGTTCCCATCAAAATCGGTCTGTACTCCATTCGTAGTTCCCTTTTCGATTACCGATGCTCCGGCCAAGGGAACTCCTCCAGAGTCGGTAATCGTTCCAGAAACTTCTTGCGCATGTGCAATCATTCCTATACCGCATATCAGCATACAGCATAGGACAGTTCTGTTTTTAAACAAAAATCTGATCATAATTTATAAGTTTTAAGTTAGTTACAGAATCGATATCCCGTGCATTATAACTTGGTTTAACGGTTATAAAACCAAAAGTGCATAATCTTCAATTCTACGGCCGCAAAATTCAATTTATCTTAACCACTCGGCTTTTAATTTTCAAATTCGCATAAAATAGGAGAAAATCTTTTTGGAATTTTTAGCAATCAAACGATTCGTTTTTGGCGTTCAAAACAACCCGTTTTTGCCTTTTTAACAGCGGTTTTTTTTGAATATGCCCACATTTTTAAGCTAAGGAGTTTCAAATTAGAAGTAAAAAACTGGAATAAAAAACGTTCTTGACGAGTCATCAAAAAAAACCGTTTACATCGTTGCCGTACCCCGCATGGTTAACAACTGTTTAGGGGAAACTAGGTATCGGAACTTTTTTCAAGACCGGGCCTCCATCAACCAGGAATAGTGTATCGGTTACCATTTTTCTTTGAACCAATAGACCACCAATATGTTTTTACCACGTTTGCCTTTGCTTTTAACGGCACCCTTTTTTTCCAGACAATCCGTTTCCTGCTTCTTCTTTTTAATATCTTCCTTCACCCTGCTCAACTGTCAAACCACGGCCAAGAAGCCCAAAGTCGCCGCTGCTGACCAATGGCGACCGTTGCGGCAGCACTTATTGGGTGCGAATGCCAACCTGGCCGCCTTGGATAGACCCTGGGAAAATGATAGCCTTATCGCCATTACCGCAAAAACCGGAATAAAAACGTTACGATACCCCGGTGGTACTATCGGCAATTATTGGGATTGGGATACCGGTGCTATCGATAAAGCCGTACCCGATAGTTTAATGATCAAATGGGTGGTCGAAAACGGATTCAACGAGAGTTCCAAAACATATACCATGGAACACCTGGCCCTATTATATAAGGATACCGGTATCGTTCCCATTTTTATGCTCAACATGCTCAGCAAGGATCTGGAACATAGCGTACGAAACCTAAAAAAAGCCAGAAAGCTCGGCATACCCATCCGTTACATTGAAATGGGCAACGAACTGTATTTTGACATTCCTTTTCCCTTACTCCGTTTCCCAACGCCCGAATCGTACGGCAAAACATGCCAACTATGGATCACCGCGCTAAAAAAAGAATTTCCCGAGGCTTCTTTCGCCCTTGTCGGAAATACGTTAAAACGGCACGATAGACAAATCGATTGGAACCAAAGGATGCTGAAACATTGTACCAATGCCGATGCAATGGTCCTACATACCTATTCCCCTTCAGGATTGGACGGCCGTTTGGAACGAAAAAAAATAGCCCCGGGATCCGAAGGCCTAGGTGCACAAAAAACGGCTACCCGAAAAGCGCCGAAAGATCTGGCCGAACGGCAGGCATGGGAAAGAGAATTGTTAAAAGACCGGAAGGCCTACGCCAACATGTTTACCTCAAAGGCAAAACAGTTGAAAAAATTGGATGCCTACACCCTTCCCGAAGGTATGGAACTGTGGGTGACGGAATTCAACATCAGGGACGATAACTCCATCGTATTGCATAGTTGGGCCCAAACCTTGATACTGTCGGAATATTATTTTACCTTTTTAACAAAAGATGTCACCATTTCCAATTTACACAACCTGATCGGGAACCTCTTTGGCATGGTACATACCGATTCGCTCAATTTCGAGCATTTGAAATCAGGCCGGACCAAATCGATTCCCTACACCTTATCGGCGGGCGGTATGTGCACCTTTTTGTTCAATGAGGCGATGGCCGATATGACCAGTGCGGCACCCTTACAATTCGAGAACGCTCTTTTTTTAACGGACGATCGCGGTGAAAAAATGGACGTATTAAAAGGATGGTCCTTTTCAAACGGAAAAAATCGTAAGGCGATCATCGTAAATTATGGATTTGAAGAACGGACCGTTTCACTTATGGAAGACTTGGGTACCAAAGGCACCATTCATAGTTATAACGCACCACCGGAAAGCCCGGTAATCGGTTTTGACCATGTCGATACCGCCAAGGCGTCTTTCGAAAAGCAGTTGCAGCTGCCACCACATTCCATATCAATCATAACCTTTGAATAATCGTATGAACATCATCACACCAATTTCGCTGCTTCTTTTGGGCATGATCGCTATCGGTTGCAACACCGACCCCAAAACGGGAACCAAAGACCAAGATCCAAATGAAAAGGACACACGGCCGAACATCATTTGGCTCGTAGCCGAGGATGTGAGTCCCCGATTCGCCTTCTATGGCGATAGCTTGGCACATACGCCCCATTTGAACGACATTGCCAACAAGGGCATCGTTTATGAAAATGCCTTTACGGTTTCAGGGGTCTGCGCACCTAGTCGTTCTTCCATGATAACGGGCATGTACCCCACCAGTATTGGAACCCAACACATGCGCCAAAAGGCCGGAGTGATCAATATTCCCGGATTTCCAAAATACAACGCGGTACCCCCGGCATCGGTAAAAGCGTTTCCGGAGCTGTTGCGACAGCAGGGGTATTGGACGGCATCCTATCGAAAACTCGACTATCAGTTTGGGGAGCCCTTTACCATATGGGACGAAGTTTCCGATTATCCTTCGTGGCGCGACCGCTCCGATACGGACAAAGAGCGGCCGTTCTTTATTTACCATACGTTCGAAATTACCCATGAAATCAATATATGGCCCGACAGTACGAAAACAAGGTTTTTTGAGGAGTTCAATATCAAAAGGAAAAAACTTGCCCCGGACGTCACCAAACGCCCCCCATTTGACCCTGCCAATAGCACCGATCCCGAAACGGTTGCCGTACCCCCATTTTTACCGGATACCCCTATCGGCCGTTCCCACATTGCACGGCTCTATGACAATATTAGCCGTATGGACGTCCAAATCGGCCGTATTTTAAAAGAACTGGAAGAAGACGGGCTCTTGGAAAACACCATTATCATGTTCATGAGCGATCATGGGGATTGCCTTCCCAGGAGCAAGCGGTGGATCTACGACAGCGGCATTAAAGCCCCCTTGGTCATCTATTATCCTGAAAAATACCTTCCCAAGGGTGTCGAACAACCCTCTAGGGACCAAGCGCTCTATAGTTTTGTAGACCTGCCCCCTACGGTACTTGAATTGGCGGGGACCCCCGTTCCGGATTGGGTACAGGGGAAGTCCATTGTTTCGGAACTGGCCGAGCGTCCCAGGGAATACGTATTTGCGGCAAGGGACCGTATGGACAACCGTTATGATATTAGACGGGCGGTACGCGACCAAAAGTATAAATTCATTAAAAATTATACCCCCGAGGTACCCTACTCCCAAGAGATCACCTTTCTTGACCAAATGCCGCTGATGGCGGAAATCCATCGTTTGGAAGCCTCCGGGCAGCTAAATCGGGCACAATCGTATTGGCTAAAGGGGCCAAAACCCGCCCGGGAGCTTTACGATTTGGAAAAGGACCCTTTTGAGCTGGAAAATTTGGCCGCACTGCCAGAATACCAAAGCGACATCGCCCGTATGGAGGGTGCCCTGGTCAACTGGCAGGAAACGTACGGAGATCTAAAGGATGTTCCCGAAACGGAACAGGCCGAACGCATGTGGCCCAAAAGCGTGCAACCGCAGACCGGCCAAGTGAGGATTACGGTGTCCAACGACTCCATACGGTTGAGTTCCCTTACCGAAGGAGCCTCTATCGGCTATCAAAAAAACGGTGATACAAGATGGCACCCGTACACCCGACCCTTACCGGCAAACGCCGTTCAAGAATTAAACACCAAAGCAGTGCGCTACGGATATTCCGAAAGCGATATCACCGTTTATCCACAGGACCGATGATCATGAAAAATACCTTTTACATTTCCCGAACCCTTCGCTTTCCGTTGTATGCAATTGTACTGTTATTCGTGGTTTCCTGTATGGAACGTTCCGAAAAAAAAGTACAACCGACCAAACCCGATGCACAGATCGGGCCCAATGTGGTGTATATTTTGGCAGATGATATGGGTTATGGTGATATTGGGGCCTTGAACCCCAACGCCAAGGTACATACCCCGGCCCTAGACGCCCTGATCGCAAACGGCATGCACTTTACCGATGCGCACAGCTCATCGTCGGTATGTACGCCCAGTCGTTATAGTATACTTACAGGGCGATATGCCTGGCGAAGCGCCCTAAAAAGAGGGGTAACCTGGGGGTACTCCCCACCGCTTATCCAACAGGGAAGCACTACCGTTGCCTCCCTAATGCAAAAGAACGGCTACCGTACCGCCTGTATCGGGAAATGGCATCTTGGACTGGAGTGGGCCCTTAAGGATGGTGTAGCCGCACCATGGGACAATCCCAAACTGCACCCTTCCAAATATCCGGCCAACGCCATCGACTTTGCAAAACCCATCGCGAATGGCCCTACTTCCCTAGGTTTCGATTATTTTTTCGGTATTCCCGCTTCACTGGATATGCGGCCCTATTGCTATATTGAAAACGAAACGGTGCTGGACCTTCCCATGCGACCGGTGGACAAGGAGATTTTGGCAGCACGGGATAGTTTGGTACAATGGCATTCAGGAATGGCAAGCAGCCATTTCAAACATGCCGAAGTACTGCCCACTTTAACCGATAAAGCGGTCGATTTTATACAAAAAAATAAAAAACGTCCCTTTTTCCTCTATTTCCCCCTAACGGCACCCCATAGTCCGCTACTACCCTCAAAACGTTTTCAGAGGAGCAGCAAGGCCGGTGACTACGGCGATTTTATACAGATGGTGGACCATGTGGTACATACGGTATCGCAAACCTTGGAGCAAGAAGGGTTGGCAGCGAACACCCTTTTCATTTTTACCAGTGACAACGGCACATTTGAACGGGCCTATATAGACCCCGATTACGGGCATGACGGCAACCACCATTTTAGGGGCCAAAAAGCGGATATTTATGAAGGTGGGCACCGCGTTCCTTTCATCGCCAGCTGGAAAAATAAGATTTCGCCCAATTCCTCTTCGGATGCCCCAATTTTACTGAACGATCTGATGGCTACCCTTGCGGAACTGACAAAAACGGAACTCCGTGAAGGCGAAGATAGCCGTAGCATTTTGCCCATTTTGCAAGGTAAAAAAGATAGGGTGGCCGATCGCGATTTCTTGATCCACCATTCGTCAAGGGGGTTCTTCGCCATTCGAAAAGACTCCCTAAAACTTATCGAAGGTCTGGGTTCGGGCGGTTTTACCCTCCCCTACAAAATTGACATCGATGATGCGAAAAAAGCATTTCAACTCTATAATTTGAATACCGACATTTCGGAGGCTACGGACTTGTTCAATACCATGCCCGAACAACGGCAAAAGCTGTATGAAACCTTGATCAATTACACCGAAGCGGGTAGAAAATGACAATTTCAAATAACTAATTGTAATTTTGTTTTATTAAATCAATCCCAATATCATAAAAAACATCGCTACAAACCTGATTCAATTTTAGCTATAAATGTTTATATTCAACCCTAAATCTTATTGTTACCTCTTGAATTTCGCATTATAAAATGGCAGTAATTTTCTTTATCTGGGGTTGTGTTCAAAGCTTGATCGTGGGAATTTTTATACCCATCGTAAAAAAGGCGCGCAACAACTATTTGTTATCTGTCATTTTTTTCGTGACCTCTTTAAACATCCTGATCCAATATTTATTGCGGTATCAAGGCTGGAAGGACGACTTTCCACGGCTGTTGGTCATCCCTGATTTCTTGGACCTTTTGTTGCCTACCTTGTTGTTCATCTACATCAAAGCGGTTTTGGGAGGGGGTATCGATAAGGCCGACAAACGTTATGTATACGTGCCGGTCATCGCAGGTACCTTTTTCGTATTGAATGCCGTTTTTAGAACCGATTTTAGCTTTGGGAATTACGTAGGATCGCTCTATCATAAATTCGTGTTGATGGGTATCCTTGTTTGGAAATTGTTTTTGTTCCTGAAGGGATGGAACATCGTAAAGGAGCAACAGCATATCATAAAGAAAAAGACCATTTTATGGTGGCCGAAAATGTTGGCGTATTTTTTAGGGGTTCTGACTTATATTACTTTCCTGAACCTGTGTTATTTTATGTTGATTGTTCCCAACTTTGAATTGGGTTCGACGGTACGGTTTACGCTACAAAAACTTGTAGAGCTCAACTACATCATTTTTACCTGTTCCATCATCTTTATCACGATATTTTTCTTTTTCAAATATCCTAAAATACTATCAGGACTACCCATTATCAAGTCAAAGAAAACGTCCAAGGTTCCGGACGGCCAAATTTATATCGACAAATTGAACAAGCTCATCAGCGAAGACCGTATTCACTTGGATACGGAGTTGAACGAACAAAAACTTGCCGATATCATGGAAGTGCAATCCTACATCCTTTCCATTGTTTTAAACGATTATTTGGGAAAATCGTTCAGTGCCTTTATCAACGAAAAACGGATCGAGGAGGCAAAAAGACTTTTAGAGAACGAAAACAATAAGGACCTTACCATTTTTGCCATTGCGGTGGACAGTGGGTTTCGATCGGAATCGGTTTTCTATGTCAACTTTAAAAAACAGACCGGTCTTACACCGAAACAATATAAAAAAAGGTACCTGTCCAACACCTAGCCCGGGTCGGAGCTCAAAACCTTTTGAACCCCGCCAATCTACAGTTCTCCGGGCATTATATTATCTCTTATTTTCCGAAATAGCAGTATTCCAAAGTAGCCACCTTCTAATTTTCCTACTTTAATTAAAGTAATGCGCCCTATGGTAAATTTTAGATGTTGTGCCGCAGCCATCCTAATGCTAGCGTTTTCTTTGCTCAACGCTTGTAAAGAACGGTCCACGGACCAAAGCGAGAACGAAGAAATCGCATTCGAGCCTTTGAACTATGTAAATCCTTTTATCGGCACCCAGGGAAACGGAACCAAACACTCTATCGGAAACGTCCATCCTGGAGCGGTAACCCCGTGGGGTATGGCGTCGGTAAGTCCGCAGTCCTTCGACTTCACCAAAATGCAATCGCCGAGCGGCTATCGCCACGAAGAAAAAAAAATATTCGGATTTAGCAATGTAAACTTTTCCGGGGTCGGTTGTCCCGCTACGGGGAGTATTCCCTTTAAATTTTTTACCCGCGATCTTCCCTTAGGCTACAACGGCTCTCATTTTTCGGGGCAAAAGGCAAGTCCGGGATATTATGGCGTAACCTTGGACGACGATGCCATTACGGTACACGCCACCGCAACGAAAAGGTCCTCGTTGATGAAACTGGAAGTGCCCAAAGGCAGCACAAAAGTTTATGTGGACCTTATGGCACAGCAGGGGCATATTAAGGGCGGTGTCATCGAACGGCACAAAAACAATGCCGTAAGCGGCTACCAATTGGAGGGCAACTTTTGCGGTGCCGACAATAGAAGCACCATCTTTTTTAGTGCCCACTTGAGCAAGGCGGCGGACTCCACCTATTTAAAATACAATAACAGAACAAATCCGCGCTTTAACCAAAACCTGGAGAAGCGGCCTAGCGGTATTGTGTTCGTCTTCAAAAATAACGAACCTTCCGAGCTCTTTATCAAAGTAGGGGTGTCCTACGTTTCCACCGAAAATGCCGAAGAAAATTTGAACAGGGAACAACAAGGGTACGCTTTTGAAAAAGTACAAAAAGCGGCCGAAGCGGAATGGAGGGAAGAATTGGGCAAAATTAAGGTGACCGGCGATTCAGAGGACGACAAGACCGTTTTTTACACCGCGTTATACCATAGCCTGCTCATGCCCATAACCTTTAGCGACCACAACGGGGAATACGTTAAAATGGGCAGTTCGGAAATCGGGAAGTCGACCTATACCCGCTATACCGGATTTTCGCTTTGGGACACCTACAGAACCACACACCCTTTGTTGACATTGGCCTACCCGGAAAAACAGGAAGAATTTATAAACAACATGCTGGACATCTACGATGAATCGGGATGGCTGCCCAAATGGTCCATTTTCAACCATGAACCCTACCTGATGGTGGGCGACCCTGCGCCTATTGTCATCGGTGACTCCTATACCAAGGGAATAAAGGGAATCGACATCCAAAAGGCATATGCGGCAATGGTCAAAAATGCGGATGTTGAAAAAGACAATCTGAACCGGAGGGGAATACAGGACTATAACCGCTACGGTTATATTACGATGGACGGCCCCTTTAGCCATGTAGAGGATTTTCAATGGGACAATGGCATCGTATGGGGAGCCGTATCCAACACCATGGAGTTCAATTTGGCCGACCACAATATTGCACAGGTGGCCAAACTGCTGGGCCATGAAAAAGACCATAAAAAATATGCAACACGCTCCAAATCGTTTATGCACCTCTATAACGATGCTAGCGGCCTCATTCAGCCTAAAAATAAGGATGGCAGTTGGTACGAGCCGTTCGACCCTACGGAAGAACTCTGGGATCGAATGAATTTCGGCCTTCGGGGCGGGCCCGGTTTTGTGGAAGGTAGTGCCTGGCAATATTTATTTTCGGTACCAAATGGAATCGATACCCTTAAAACACGTATGGGAGAAGAGCGGTTTCTTAAGAACCTCGATACCATTTTTGATAAAAACTACTTTGATATGACCAATGAACCCGGTTTTGGCTTTCCATTTTTCTACAACCTTACCAAGGAAAGGGACTGGAAGACCGCTCGAACGGTACATGGTCTTTTGGACCGATATTTTCCCAATGCCCCTAACGGACTTCCCGGGAACGATGATGCCGGGGCCATGTCGTCATGGGTGGTCTTTGCCATGATGGGAATCTATCCACATACCCCTGGCACCCCGGACTATATGATTACCACCCCTTCCTTCGACAAGGTGCACATACAATTGAACAATACTTTCTACAGTGGTAAAGCACTTGTTATCGAACGCAAAGGCCCCAGCAACGGGACCATAAAATCCATGCGTTTGGGAAGCGAAAACATAGACTATAAGGTGAGCCACGAATCACTGGTTTCGAAAGATGATATACTGCGCATCGAAACCGAATAACCGGTCTTTTTTCAACCTGTACACCACCATTGTTCTACCTACCCTGTACCCCTTTTCTACTAACGTATTCAATGCCAGTTGATGTAGGTTTTGGTTGTTTTTGGTGGAGTCCTTTATAACGCGAGTTCGATTTAAGATCCCTATGTTCTACCCTTTAGGATCGGTATAAAGACCATTATCATGTGCAACTCCCGTTATTCCACTTCCGAAGCACCGAACTTGGGACTATAAAAGCCATAAAAAACGATATATAGGTAGCATACAAAGGGCACGACAAACGACGACTGTAGCCCAATGGTATCGGCCAATATCCCCTGGAACAAGGGTACCAAGGCTGCGCCTAGTATCGCCATGACCAAAAGCGACGAGCCCTGACTGGTATACTTTCCCAAACCTTTGATGGCGATGGTGAATATGTTGGACCACATAATGGAGTTAAAGATCCCCACTCCGATCAACGCCCACATGGCCATGCTTCCCAAGCCCGTTATGGCGAAAAGGACCAATCCGGCGCTTACCATGGCAAAAAGCGCCAACGTTCGCGAAGGGATACTTTTTCCGATCAAGAACACCAAAAAGTTCAACCCTATGATCGCCATATAGGGCATTACCGTACGAAACGCAACTCCCGATATCGCATAGATCAGGGCGAAAGAAAGCACGGTGAGTACGGCCATTAGCGTGTGCTTTTTTGCTTTGTCCAAACTACTCAGCGACAACGCGCCCGAAAAACGGCCGATCATGGTACCGCCCCAGTAGTAGGCAAGGAAGTTTTTACCGACCGCTTCATCCAATCCCATAATATGTTCGAGACCGATAAAGTTGATCAGAAAACTACCGATGGCCACCTCGGCACCCACATAGGTGAAAATGGCTATGGTTCCCAAGGAAAGGTTGGGAAAACGAAGTGCGCCCATTCCCTTGACAATGGCATCCTTGTTTTGAAATTTTGGTAGTTCTACAAAACGGAACACCAGGGCGAGCAACATAAAAATAGCACCAAAAATGAGGTAGGGCACCTTGGTAGATTCGCCTTCGGAACCTTCCACAAAGAAAAATTCGTAAATAAGATAGCCCCCAAAAATGGGCGCAATGGTAGTTCCCAAGGAGTTAAAGGCCTGTGACATGTTCAACCGGGAAGAGGCCGTTTCGGGTTTCCCCAAAATAGAAACATACGGATTGGCCACAATCTGTAACAAGGTAAAACCAAGACCTAAAATAAATAGGGCCGATAAAAACAGCCCGTAAACCTTAAACTGTGCAGCGGGATAAAACATAAAGCACCCCAACCCGGAAACAACGAGCCCTATGACGATACCGTTTTTGTAGCCGATACTGTTAATGGGATCCCCCCTTTTTAAGGAAACCAGGAAATAGACCAACGAACCGATAAAATAGGCTCCAAAAAAGCAAAATTGTATCAACATCGCCTGCCAATATTTGAGTACGAATAGTTCTTTCAAATAGGGAATAAGGATATCGTTCATACAGGTAAGGAATCCCCAAAGAAAAAATAGGATCGTTAATACGAACAAACTGGCATTATGGTTTTTCTGTGTCATTTTATAAGGAATAAGTACCGCCAAACAGGCGCTATATAACAAAACTCAATGTATACCTTCTGGGATTTACTTGTATTTCAATTCGTAAAACAGAAGCCATTGGGGGTTGTATTTCCACATTTTTGAAACAGACGCCAAGTGATATCCTTAGTTCAAATGAAGACAGAAACGAAAACCAATGCCCCTCAAATTCTTTACGGAATCGACCTTGGGGGCACCAAGATCGAAGGCATCGTACTCGAGAAGACCAGTACGGATTTTAAGGTCATCGAACGGCTTCGAATACCGACCGAGCAGCAAAAAGGATATCATCATATCCTACAACAAATTGAAACCCTTGCCCGTGAGCTGGAACAGAAATGTGGTGTTGCCATAACCTCCCTTGGTATCGGCACTCCGGGAACGCTCGACCCAAAGACCGAAACCCTTAAAAACAGTAATACCGTTTGTTTGAACGGAAAACCAATACGGTACGATCTGGAAAAACGCTTGGGGCTTCCCATTAAAATCGCCAATGACGCCAACTGTTTTGCGCTCGCGGAGGCTACCTTGGGTTCCGTACCGGAAACGGTGCCGGGCGCCGAGGTGGTATTCGGGGTCATCATGGGTACCGGGGTCGGCGGTGGAGTGGTGGTCCATGGTAAATCTTTACAGGGAAAACATGGGATCGGTGGAGAATGGGGACATAATTTTTTAGATGCTTCCGGAGGCGACTGCTACTGTGGACGACAGGGCTGTGTGGAGACCATTATTTCCGGAACCGCCCTGGAACGTTTTTATGAACAAAAAAGCGGCAACCGAAAGACATTGAAAGCGATCATGGAACTATATCGAACGGAAAACGACCCTAATGCCAAAGCCACCGTAGCACGGTTACTGGATTATTTTGGCAAGGGTATCGCCTCCATTATCAACATTCTCGATCCACAGGCCATTGTTTTGGGCGGGGGCGTCGGCAATATTGATCTGCTCTATACCGAAGGTGTTGCCAGTGTGCGGCGCCACATTTTTAACGATACCTTGGAAACGGAATTTCTAAAACCAAAACTGGGCGATAGCGCCGGCGTTTTTGGGGCGGCAATGTTAACTGCATAACCTATGGCACATTCGACAACTACCATAAAAAACGAATTTCTACAGGCACAGCGCGTCCTCGACGAATTTCTGCATAACGATGCCCATTTCGATACCATTTTGACCATTGCCCAACGGATGGTCGCAGCATTCGAAAAAGGCAATAAAGTAATTTCCTGTGGCAACGGGGGTTCGCACTGCGATGCCATGCACTTTGCCGAGGAACTGACCGGCAGGTATCGGGAAAGCCGTCGTCCGTTACCGGCGATCGCCATCTCCGACCCGAGCCACTTTTCCTGTATCGGAAACGATTACGGATACGAGCATGTTTTTTCCAGGTTTGTGGATAGCTTGGGCAGCCCCGGCGACATCTTACTGGGAATCAGCACCAGCGGCAATTCCCAAAACATTGTCGAGGCGTTTAAAGTAGCCCGTAGCAAGGGTATTACCACCGTTCTGCTTTCGGGCAATTCGGGCGGGGCCCTGGCACCATACGCCGATATTTCCTTATTAGTGGCTTCCCCGGGTTATGCCGATCGAATTCAAGAAGTGCACATAAAAATAATACATACCATTATTTTCAGTATCGAAAAATTACTGGAACTTTAAGTTTTTGCCATGCCAACATCATTTAGACCATTCCCTATGAAAACCTTTGCATTCCTCCCTTTGCTGACCGTATTTCTAGTTTTTGTACCAAAAAATAGCTGGGGACAGGACCAGAACGAAAGACCGAACATCATTTTCATCATTACCGATGACCAGCAGGTAGGTTTGTTGGGCGTTGAAGGGAATACGATCCCCAATACCCCGAACATTGACCGGATAGGTAAAGAAGGTGTGGTTTTTGAAAATGCCTTCGTGGTCACCCCCCTCTGTTCCCCGAGCAGGGCAAGTTTTTTAACGGGAAACTATGCACACCACCATAATGTAATCAATAATGACAAATTGGGGTTGGACGTCATCAGCCATACTTTATTGACCTGGCCCCGACAGCTGAGGGAGTCGGGGTATGCTACCGCCTTTATCGGAAAATGGCATATGGGGCTGGACGATTCGCGACGCCCCGGCTACGACCGTTGGTTCAGTTTTAAAGGCCAGGGCGACTACATCGATGGTGTGGTAAACGATGAGGATACGCGCGTACAGACCACCGGTTACATGACCGATATTATAAACGAGAAGGCCCTTTCGTTTTTGAATACCCAAGAAGGGCGTAAACCCTTCGCCATGATCGTTGCCCACAAAGCGGTGCACTGGCCATTACTTCCGGCAAAACGACATGAGTCCCTTTTTCCCGACTTTAAATTTGATTCGGTAGCGGTAAAGCAGCAGGATATTACCGGTAAAGTAGCGCTCAACAATGAAAATATTGAACGAAAAGCCTTTTATGAATACCAGAACGTATTGCCGGAGCGCCCCGAATCGAGAAGGGGCCGCGGACGGGAACGCGACATGGTAGTAGCCGACCAGCACCGGTGCCTACAAAGTGTGGACGAGGGCGTCGGCCAGTTTTTCAAAACCTTGGAAGCCAAAAACATGCTGGACAACACCATTGTAATATACGTAAGCGATAATGGCATGCTCATGGGCGAACATGGGGCGTTCAATACCAAACGATGGGCCTACGACCCGGTGCTCCGCATACCGATGCTAATGCGCTACCCGCGTATGATCCCGCCGAACAGTACCCGAAAACAAATGGTATTGAACATCGATATTGCCCCGACCTTGTTGCAACTCGCTGGGGCGACCCCCTTGGAACCTATGGACGGAACGAGTTTGGTGCCGATACTTGAAGATGAGGACTTCCCGGGCCGTAAGGCCTTTTTAGCGGAGTATTTTTTGGAAAAGGTAGCTCCTAAAATACGCCCTTGGAAAGCGATCCGTACCGAAAATTGGAAATACATCAAGTACACCGAAGCAGGTATTCCCGCAGAGCTATACCACCTTGAAAAAGATCCCGAGGAAACCTATAACCTCATTAACGACCCTGATTCCAAGATACCATTGGCCCGGATGTCGGAACTTATGGACGGGTTTGTGCCCGCAGCGCAGTAATTTTGATGAAGTTGTACATCCTTAAAAAGCCCCAATGTTCCAAGCATACCGTTCGTGTAAACCGCTTACAACGAAAACGCCATTAGGAAATCTCCGATTTCCGGCCCCATTTTTCCGTGGCCCCCTGCAGCGATGACCACAAATTGCTTTCCGTTTTTGTCCACGTAGCTCATGGGGGTCGCAATACCGCACCTGGGCAGCTCCGTTTCCCATAGTACTGTGCCGTCCGCGCTGCTAAAGGCCCTGAATTTTTTGTCGAAGGTGGCGGCGATAAAAACCAGGCCACCCGCGGTAACGATGGAACCCCCTGCGTTCGGCAATCCAGATAGGCCATCCTCCGACGTTCCCAATGCTGTTTCCCATTCCAACTGTCCGGTACTCAAATTTACCGCGGCCAGGGTGCCCCAAGGCGGTGGATTCATAAGGGTACCGCTTTCACCGATCATGGTCCGTCGGCGCATGGCATACGGCGCACCACGTTGGCGCGAAACCTCAAAACCCTTGCTATCGGCACGTTTACCAACAAACTCGTCCTGTTCAAAAAGCTCCACCAATGTTGCGAACCTACAGGTATTGGCAATGAGCAATTGGTTTTCCATATCGTAGGAAACACTGCCCCAATTGGTGCCCGAGCCATTGCCCGGGTAAAGCACGGATCCCTGTACGCTTGGTGGCGTAAAAAGGCCCTCATTCCGGAATTTGGCGATAAACCGTGCATTTTTCTGGCGTTCCTCTGGCGTTTTGCCCCAGACGGTCGCAGCTGTCAAAGGAACTTGGCCCATGAGATTGGGCAAACTGGAGAAAGGTTGGGTAGGAGCGGTTTCTTCACCGGGAATATCAGATTGGGGCACCGTTCTTTCTTCAATAGGATAAATCGGTTCCCCGGTTTCGCGATGCAGCACGAACAAATTTCCGGTTTTGGTCGCCTGTACGACCGCTGGAATTATTTTGCCGTCTTTCCGTATTTCGACCAATGCCGGTTGTGCTGCTACGTCGTAATCCCAAAGATCGTGATGCACGGTCTGGAAATGCCATACCAACTGTCCGGTAGACGCCTTTAACGCCACAACGGAGTTCGCATACCGATTGTCCCCAGGTCGGTACCCCCCATAAAAGTCGGGGCTGGCACTCCCCGTAGGAACGAACACCAGGTCCCTTGCAACATCCACGGACAGTACGGACCAAGCGTTGGCAGCCCCAACAGGCCCTTTGAAGGTACTTCTTGCCTCGGCCAAGGGATCCCACGACCATACCAATTTTCCCGTTCGCAAACTAAAGGCCCGTACCGATCCATTACCGGTATCGGCATTAAAATTATCGCCTATGGACGAGCCCGTTATGGCCAGATCTTGATATATTGCTGGAGGAGAAGTGGTTTGATAATCGCCCTTCTCGGCCACGAACACTCCTTCGTAAAGATCAACGACACCCTTTTTACCAAAATTTTTGCAGGGCTTTCCAGTAATGGCATCGAGTTTGATCAGCTTGGCATGTATCGTACCCAATACAATACATTTTTTACAGGCTTCGTCGGCATGTAGATCGGGGTCCGTCCAAGAAGAGACCCCTCTTGAGGTCAGTTCCGAAAACGAGGCATTTCTATCGATTTTGGGGTCGTAGGACCACAGTTCGGTCCCTGAGGTCGGGTCAAGGGCGAAAACCTTCCCATAGGAAGTGCTCAGGTATAACCTGTTGTCAAAGAAAATAGGGGTCGCCTCGAACGTAAGTTTTTCCGCGATACTACTGTTTTGACCCAGTTCCCCGGTACGAAAGGTCCATGCCGGTTTTAGGTCCATAACATTTTCGCTATTGATTTGATCGGAACGAACATATCTGTTCCCACCGGCATCGCCGCCATACGCGTACCAGGATGCAGGTGCCCGGGCAACATGCTCCTGTGCCGTCACAACTTGAAACAAGCATAGGGAAATGGCAAGGAAGGGAAATGTGTTGGAAAAAGAAAGGTCGTTTTTTAGAAGGAAACGGATCATGACGTCTTGTGTATCGGTTCGTCCCAAAATTGGTCGATAATTTGCGAAACAACACAAAAAAACGGTACAGAGTTGTACGAAATGATGATTCAGGACATCTTCATGTTTTCCCTGAACACTTTTGGTGAAACCCCCGTAAAGTGTTTAAAGGCATTATAAAAGGCGGATTTTGATTTAAATCCCACCGAATTTCCGATCGCTTCTATGGTAAGCTGTCCGTATTCGGACGACAACAACTTTCGTTTGGCCAATTCGATCCGGTACGAATTGATAAACTCGTTAAAATTATTGCCCGTTTCCAAATTGATGACCTTAGAAACATGATTTACATTGGACCCTAAGCTGCTCGACAGTTCCTTTAAAGAAATATCTGGCTTTGCAAAATAGTCGTTCCGCTGCACAAAGGCCTTGATCTCTTCGATCTTTAAGGAATCGTTTTGTGCCTTTAGCGCTTCGTATTTATCGACCACCCAGGATTTTTGAAAAAAACGGGACTCCGAAAATACCATAATACTTATCATAAACACGATGGCGGCCTGTACCATTCCAATATAATGGTCGCCCAAATCGTTCTCATGGTTTAAAAAAATGATGAACGCAATAAGCATGAGAAGGATAAAGGGAACCAGAACGTTTCTTGAAAAACGATAGGTATCCATACCCCCTTTTCGTTTTTTAGGCTTACTCGTGGGTCCCTTTTTCAGGAGTACCCGTAGGCACAAAAAGGTGTATACCAAACCGGAGAGAAGTAATATCCATCGAAATTCGTCTTTGATCAATTGATAACCATAATCCAGATTTTTTGGTGTGTGGAGGTGTTTCATATCAGGGAAATACGCAGCGATGTACGCATTTATCTTTACGGACCTCGGATGGGCATAGTACCCGATCTGCGACAGCGCATACGCTAGCGGTAACAGAAAATGGTACCAAGTGGTCCTAAAGCGCAAACGCTCTTTCTCCAGCACGTTTCGAATAAAAAGGTACAGTAATGGCGCCCATAACAACACCAAAGGTTCCGAAGTATCGTTAAGGTATATCGTGTACTTCATCAACCCGGTATAGCATAAATACTGATCGAACAATACCAAACAAAAGGCAATCAAAAAATACCCGATAAGTTTTAAAGAAATAATGGACTTGTTCCCTTTAAAAATGATGATGGAAGCCACAAAAAACCCTTGGAAAACCCCTAAAAAGATAAACTGGGAAACAATATCATGTTTAATCGGAATTTGATCTAAGACCAGCTGTATCGCATCCATTTTGTAGTATTCTTCGCTTTAAAAATAGAAATTACCTCAATGTAGCATTTTTTAAAAATATCGGGATTTTCCGATTTGTCCAAGGAAATACCGTGTTCGGGAACGACCATCTTAGAATGGCAACAGTCGCCTAAATTTTAAGCAAGTGGTTGCCATAAATAATAAGTAACTTTCCGATATAACCAACTACCAAAATCAGTGAAACCTTACAAATAATGAAGCAAACTTAAGGCTATTCCATCCATACATTCCATGCATTATTGAGGAACACATGAGCGCCCCCATGACCTACACTCTTCTTTATAAAATATTGCTTTATGGCATGCTTTGCGCATTCCCCGTTGGTATTGGCGCACAAATAAGTGCCTCTGCAAAACAGCGTGTGAAAAGTGCGATACAAGAGCTGCAAACTTCCAAAACAGATTCGCTGACAGCATTTTTAATGATTTCCAATGCCTTCAACGATGTTCAAAACGACTCTTCCATAATATATATCGACCTCGCTTACGATTTGATACGAAAGGCAGACGACCCGTATCGAACGTTAAACATACTTTCCGAGCACGATCGGTACCTGACCTATAAGAGAGACTATACGGGAGCGGAAAAGCTGAACCGTAACAAGATCAACGTTGCGAAACAACTTAAAGATCCGGCGCTATTGTTTCAAGCCTACTATCGTTTAGGAAGCACCTTGGTTTCCCTAAAGGAGATGGACTCGGCGACTACTTATTTTGATATGGCGCGCAAACTGCTTCCCATGATCCGTACCAGAAAGTTCGATGTTCTTGGTGGGTACTACAGCTCCATGGGCATTTACAAAAGCAGAAAAGGAGAATTGGATGCGGCCTTACAGCACTACCTTAAGGCATTATCGTTCTTCGAAAAATCCGGAAACATCTATCGTTTGGCGAACATTCATAACAACATCGGACATAATTTCAGAATGACCGGCAAACCGGAGAAAGCCATCGAAAGCCTTTTGAAATCGCTCCAATATTGCAAGAAAGGAAAAGCGAACCTTCAGAATTTCCTTTGCCACCTCAACCTCAGCGGTTGCTACTTTGATCTTTTTGACCTAAAAAAGGCGCTAAATCATGCCAAAAGTGCGCTTGAGTTCGCTAACCGAATGGATACCGATTTTTATCGGGGGCAGGTGTACGACACCATGGCAGCCATTTATGCCGACATGGACGAGCACGGATTGGCGATCATGAACAACTTTAAGGCATTGGAAATCTATAGACGTGAAAAAAAGACCCGAAAATACATTTTTACGCTTCAAAACCTTTCCATCGCCTATATCGGAATCGACTCCACTAAAAAGTCCAGGGCAAAAGCGCTCAAGGCCTTACAACTCTCCAAGGAACACCAAATTTCATCCGAACAACCCTACATCTACGAATTACTTTCGGAAATCGATATCGTTGAAGGCAAGCATGAAGAGGCCCTGGAAAACTATAAGGTATCCATTCGGATCGCCGACTCTTTGCAACGCGAAAACGTCAACAGGGACATCAACGCGCTACAAGTAAAGTACCAAACGTTGGAAAAAGAAAAAGAAATCGAAAAACTGAACAGCGCCTTTGAAAAACAAGAACTTCAAATAAAAGGGCAACGGTATGAAAACTACACCTTATGGGGGGTTTCCTCCGCATTTTTCCTAGCGCTGACCAGCATCTACTTTCAGTACCGCACCAAGCGAAGGAACAACCTGATACTCGCTGAAAAGAACAAGGTAATCCAAAACAAAAACGACGATTTTTTCAAAAAAAGCGTCGAGTTAAAAAAAGCCTTGAAAGAGAAGGATGTGCTCTTAAAAGAAATTCACCATAGGGTAAAAAACAATTTACAATTGGTCACCAGTTTGTTGAACCTACAGGCCGACCCTTTGGAAAGTAGGATAATAGACGCGTTCGTGGCTCGCAGCCACAATAGGATCGCCTCTATGGCCTTGGTACATGAGGTGTTGTACAAGAGCAATAAAATTGAACGTATCGCCCTTCACGACTACCTTAAAAGTCTGGTGACCGCGGTATACGAGTCGTTCGACTTTACCGAGAAAAAAATCGACTACGAAATCCATGCAAAAGATATTTTTTTAGATATCGATACCATTATTCCACTTGGTATCATCATCAACGAAATGGTACACAACGCTTTCAAGTATGCCTTCAAAAACCGGAAAAAGGGACGGTTGGAAGTAAAGGGCACCCTTCACAGCGAACAGCTTATTATTACGGTGGAAGACGATGGCTCGGGAATACCGGCAAGAAAAACAGATTCCAAAGTCTCATACGGCCTAAAGCTGGTTCAACTGCTTATCGACCAACTTGAGGGTACCCTTACGCAAAAAACAACGAACGGCACTTATTATATGATTACGCTTACCCCAAAAAACTCTAAATTTTTTAACCATGAAAAAGAAAATATTGATTGTTGAGGACGAGGCCATTATTGCCTCGGACCTGGAAAGAATTATTAGAAAGAACAACTGGGAACCGATCGGAACCTGCACTAGTTTCAGTCAGGCCATATCAAAAATTGATTCCGAAAAGCCAGATCTGGTATTGATCGACATCTGTTTAAGGGGCGAAAAAGATGGTACCGACATTGCCCGCTACCTTCTCCGTAACGATGAAATACCATATATCTATATTACCTCCCTTTCCGATACCCTTACGCTGGATCGTGTGAAAGTAACACGGCCTATGGGGTATTTGTTAAAACCGTTCAAACCCGAAGCGGTACGGTCGTCCGTGGAAATCGCATTTTTTAATCACGAACATCGGAAAATAGATCCCATCAGGCATGAAAAGGAATATAAGAGCGACATTCCTTTTCGCCTTAGGAAGGTTGTCGATCATATAACCGAAAACTTGGATAAAAAACTTGTGGTGAGCGAGCTGGCCCATATGACACAATGGAAATTTCATCATTTTATCCGCAATTTTAAAAAGTATGTGGGCTCCACGCCCTATCAATATATACTGGAACAACGCATTAGCCGATCTCGCTCCTTACTGGAGGAGACCAACCTGCCCATATCCAGTATCGCATATGATCTTGGGTTTCAAAGCCATTCCAATTTTTGTGTCGCTTTTTATAAGAACATGAAAATGAGCGCGGAGGATTACCGTAAAAAAGTACAAATTTCAAAACTGCGCGCGACCAGTAATACCTAAACATTGCAACATTGCCGGAATACCGATAAGGTAGTCTCAATTTTTCTAAACCGGTAACAATTTTAAACAAGTTGGTCGTTTCCGATAGCTGTAAATTCCGTCAAAAGAATGTAAAACACAGCTATTATGAAAAAACCGAAACTTATTATGTTGCTGGTAGCATTGGCCCTTTCGGCCTGTACCAAAGATGGGGTCGCCCCACCCGAAACCGATGGGGTTGCCGTCGATAAGGCCGTTAAGGCCATTGCAGTGGGCAAGCGCGTGCTCAAAGCGGGATACGGCTACAATACCCTTAGCACCGAAACCTTCGACAGTCCCATAGAAAAAGTATTTAATAAAGTAGCACGGACCAATTCGTTTCCGAAGGGTACCGAAATCGTGGTGGAAGGAGTGAGAACGGAAAAATCAATTGAAAAACTACTCCAAAGGGAATCCGGATTTGGCGTAAGTGTCGCCATACCCGGGGCGGCGGTCGGTCTCCCAGCGGTAGGGGCGTTCTCGTTGAGCTTTAGTACCAGAAAGTTTATATCGGAGAAAATAGAAGAGGGCAGTGATAAGGAATCCGTAATCGTTCGGGCAACCGTTCCCTTAAGAAAATTCGAGATCTTACAAAAACGGCCCAAGTATTCGCAGCTGGCGAAAGAAGATCTAAAAAACGATGGGGTAGAAAACTTTATGAACATCTATGGCCCTAGCTGGGTATCGGCCGAGGTGTCGGCCGTAGAGGTCATCCACGTTTTCAATTTCGACTTTTCTTCATTGACCACCGAAGAGAAAAAGGATGCGGCGACGATAATCGGGTTTGCGGTAAAACCCTATTTCGGAATTGAGCGCGAGACCCGGCTCACCAAGGAAGAAAAATCAATTGTAAGACGGTCATTTTCCAAACAGGAAGTAATGGTCAACCTCATTGGTTTTGCCCCTCGCCTTTTTGCTACCAACAACGTCGATAAAATTTTTGAAAATGGTGGCTATCGCAAGGAACTGAACCGAATGATACAGTATGCGAACAGAAACCCCTTAAAGGTAAAACCATTTTTACAGGTACTAAAACCACATGTCGATCCAGAGACCGATAATCCAAAAAAAGGACCTATTAACAATGTATTCCAGAATACCTATAGAAAAACGTTGCGGTGTACCGCCCACCTGAACAAATGGTCCGAACTACAGGCGCGCCTGATCCTCGTAGCAAAAAAATCCGACGATGTACAAATGCGGGTAAAAGCAAGAGCGGCCTTAGCCGAAGTGGAACAACAAATATTTAAATCCCTTGAGTGCGATCAATCCCGCCCGCCTGCCAAAAATGCTTATAAAAATATTAGGTTATAACCCAACAAATACAGGTTTTATCGGAAAAAAGAGCGCGACGTTGCGCTCTTTTTGTTTTGGCCAAAACCCCTAAAAAGGCTAGAAAGGCATGCACCACTGCATCATGTTCGGAGATTGCAAAAGGTTTGTTAAAACAAAAATCAAATTTTATGGATCGAACTCAATTTACAACAAACGGGCGTGTCGATATGCGGGTACCTTTAACCAAATATTAACCCTAAGTTTTAAATTATGAAAAAAATAAGTGCAACGCTTTTTGCATGTTTACTCTGCTTTGTATCATGTAATAAGGACGAATTGGATACTCCGGAACCCGATGGGGTAAAAAAGGAAAACGAGGTCAAGGCAATTACCAAAGGTGGGCGCATTCTCCGTGCCGGCTATGGTATAAATCCGCTGACCAACGAGAGTTTTGACACTGCCATCGACGACGTATTCGACCGTGTGGAACGAACCAACAACTTCCCTACCGGGACCAAGGTGGCCATTGAGGTCGTAGATACGGAAACGGCCATTGAAAAGGTGGTATCCCGCGAATTGGGCTTTAGTATCGGTTTCAACAATCCGGAGGACAAAACACCCGGTAAAAATGGTAATCCCGATGCCGGGGGCGGCGGTGATAACGGCGGCGGTGGAGATGGCGGTGGTGATAGTGGTGGCCCCGATGAGGAGGACATCATTTTGTTCAATGCGGTCAAAGGAAATCCAACAGCCGATTCCATACCCTTTCCCACCTTTTCGGATATCAGTTTTAGCATAAGCGCACGTAAGTTTATGTACGAACGTATCGCCACCGGCTCCAAAAGAAAATCGATCATCGTTCGTGTGACCATTCCAATACGTAAAGATGAGGTGCTTCGAAAAAGACCACGGCCATCCGACGATGCCAAGGAAGATATCCAGATAGGAAAATTCACTTTTATGGACAACTACGGCCCGGCCTGGGTATCCGCGGAAACTTCGGCCATAGAGGTCTTTCATGTATTCAATTTTGACTTCTCCAGCTTTGACTCCACAGAGGTAGAGGAACGCGAAGGGTCCTTCTCCCTTGGTATACAGCCATATTTTGGATTGAGTGTCAACAACAGCACTACATCCTTTGAAAAGCGGGAGATCGCCGAAACTTTTATAGACCAACAGGTGTTGACCAATCTCGTAGGTTTTGCTCCAAAACTGTTTAGCACGGATGATTTTAGCACCATTTTTCAAAAAAGAGGATACCAAAAAGAGATACGTCGTATGATCCAGTTCGCAAAGCGAAGTCCTTTTAACCTAAAGCCGTTCAAGCAGACTTTACGGCCCCATGTCGACCCCAGATTCGATAAGACCACGCAAGGGCCGAACAATAAGTTTTTTAGGGCCGAATTCAAAAAACTTGGAAAATGCGCCACCAACTTGGACCGGTGGACGGCCTTGGAAGCGCGTTTGGAAACGGTGAAGAAAAAAAGCGCCGATGCCAATATGCGACGACGTGCGACCACCGCGTTGCGACAGGTTAGGGTAGAAATAGAAAAGGCACGAAACTGTAGGAACAGCAAACCCCCTACTAAGTCGAGATATGGAAGCATCCGTTTGTAAATAAGGAACAGGGTCGTTAAACTTCGCCCATAACTAATCTGAACCAAGGGATGCCCCAATTCGGTATCCCTTGGTTTAAAAGTTACCAAAGAAAAAAGTGACGCCCCTTAAAATTTAGACTATGAAAAAAATAATCATCCTAGTAGCATTGTTTGCAGGTCTTTATTCTTGTGAAAAAGAGAACGAAATCGAGATTCCTACATCGACTCAAACCGATTCCCTTGGCACATTGAGCGCCATACAGCTAAAAAGTATATCTCCGAGCAACAAGGCGGTTTCTTATAAAGGGAAGCGTCTGTATTCCGGTATCGGATACGATCCTACCAGAAACGATATGTTCAAACCTCCCGCATTCATAATGGACGACATCAATTTTAAGATCGACAACGGAAGATCGATACAATTCTTTTCCGAAATCAACATTTTAAAAGAAAATCGGGAGTTTGAAGCCAAGGTAAAGCCATTTTCGGTACGTTCTTTTCAAGGGCTTAGGGTAGAGTTGGGCGTAATGCCGGAAGTTGTCAACGGTAAATTGAAACTGACCGAGAGTACCACAACGGTAATGGCCGTGGTGAGCTTTAAAACCAAACGGTACGAAATGGACCGTGTACCCCGTTTAACCGAAGAAGCGGTAGCCCTTTTGAACAGTGGCAAGGACAAAGAGTTTCTTAAAACCTATGGCCCTATGTTCATTGAACGGCAAAATTTAGGTGGGGATATCTACTTTTTCTATACCTATAGAACGGCCAATTATAATAAGGAAAACCGAACGGCGCTCGAAACCAAGGTACGCTATGATCTTGCTTCCTTCCTAAACGCCCCGGGACCCAAACGAAAACTATCCGACGAGGAGCGAAAAACCATAGAAGCCAACTTGCTCGAGCGTAGTTTTTATACCAATCTAAAGGGATACAAACCTTTGAAGCGAACCATAACCAGCGTTGAAAGTTTTGAAAAAGAAAAACAAAATTTGGTGCGCTACATCAATCAAAGGGAGAGCCGCGCCGCTACTACGGAACTACAGTTACGCTCTTATGCCAGCGTACTCCGCGACGACCCAAGACTGCGAATCTCTCCTCAAACACGAGGCGCCCTGAACAACGCCTATAGCAGTAAATATGCCTGTTATCAAAACCTTGAAAAATGGAGGGCGGTCCGTGCCAATTTGGTATATGTAAGGAACAACACCGCAGATCCCGTTTTAAAAAATGATACGAAAGCCGCTTTGGCCAATGTTGTACAGCAGATCAACAATGCCAACAATTGTAGAAATTCGGTGCCTCCACCACCTACAGCGGGCGAAGCGCTAAGAGCGCGATATGAGCAAGAAAAAGGAGCCACCAATTAAAATGAATATGAACAGTAAAATTTAATGATATGAAAAGTATAAAATATATCGTATTGTGCATGTTTTTCCTGGCATCGTCCTGTAAACAGGACGATATGGAAGACCTACAGTTGCAGGAAGAGCTATCGGCCACCAAATATACGTTCGAGGGCCCGAACAATAAACGTTACGAAGCCGGTTTTGGCTATACCCCCGCTACCGATCAGGTATACCGGCCCGCATTCGAAGATGTTCGCATAAAAGAGGACTACAATTTTTCCCAAGCGGCCGTAAAGGCATCTATCGAGGTTATAAAGACCGAGGAGGACATTGAAAGCTATGTTCGAAAAACGATAAAAAAAAGTGGTTCTTTTTTAGGGGTCATTAAATTTTCCAAAACGGTATCGGACCTTAAAAAAATCATACGTACCAAAAGCAACCGGGTAAACGTTATCGCCAGGGTGGAGTACAACGATTTCCGGTCCTCCGTAGTGAACCCTACGGGTCTCGACTATAACGATAGGGCCAAAGATCTGTTGGACAACAACGACTTTGCCGGTTTTTTTCGAAGGTACGGCACCTCATTTGTAAACAAACAAGTTTTTGGCGGAGAGATCTATTATGTGTACTCCTACGAAAGCAAGTTGATCAACGAGCAGACCAAGAGCAAATACAATAGAATGGTCTCCGGAAAATTACAGCGTATTTTTAAGCTTCCCAGAACCTACGGTTTTTCCAAGGCAGATGAGGTAATCCTTTCCAATACAAAGGAGATTTTGAAGTCGGCGACCAACATCGGTGGTTTTGCTCCCAAATTTGTACGGAACGTAAATGAATTCAATGCCGAAATACGAAGGAGCCGAAATTACCTGAACAGTCGTAAAAAACAGGCCGCGGGACTCTACCAAGAGCTATTGCCGTATCAATATCCCGGTAAGAACGCCAGACTGATCAAGGAGTTCAACAATCAAAAAACGTGTTTCAAGCGTGTAGAGGAATGGTCCATTTTAAGGGCAGAGGTGGCAAACGTGCAGCTCACCGATCCTATGAGCAGTTTTTTTCCGGACCGATATCAAAGGGCCATTTCTTACGTAGAGAATGTTTTGGCCAATGCCAGGAATTGCGCCTCCACACCGGCGTTACGAACCCTTCAAAGTATTATCGACGAGTACGGATTACGCGCTCGGGACAACTTCCGCGTTAAGTTGGGCGGTGAAATCAATCCCAATGTTTGGGCCGATAGGGGCCGGGTGTACACCCATGGAAGGGTCTATGGCGATGGTGAAGTGTTGGAACTTGTAAACCTTGGCAACGGAAGGGTACAATTCAATTTCAAACCGGAAGGGGACAGTAGGTATTTTGGTCCAAGAAAAGGCAACGAATCGGTTTACGGAGGCCATGGAAACGATGATAGACGCACCTACTTTTGGTTGGAGCATTTGGATGGCGACCGTTTTCTGGTACGTAACGAATACCGCAATCGCTATCTTCGACCGCCAATTTACAGCTACTTTGAAAACCGGATCAACGGGTATGGTTTGACCACCAATCATTATTGGTCCGTCAACGCTGGACAGGGAGAAGCTATTGTCCGTATCGTTAGACAGTAGATATAACCTTCAAAATAATACTTCAAACAGGCCTTACCGGGCCTGTTTTTTTGTTAATTATTTCTTAATTAATGTCAATTTTTTTAAATGAACCACATTTTTTACAAAAAGCGACCGTCCATAGCACCCTACCTTTAGGTAAAGGAATTCTTATGAACGATGTGGTAGGTTACTATTAGAAACCTTCGTAAAGCACCGTTCCCGTAGGTTGGCCGCCTCCTATCCATTAAAAAAGTTTAACTATTAAAAAATCAAATTATGAATACAGTAAAAAAGTATTACGTAGCCCTGCTATGCGTCTTGTTTTTGGCCGCATGCTCCAAAAATGAAACGGATGATCTGGTGATCGACAATAGTATCGAACTGAACGATCTTGGTCTGGAAAGTGTGGAAAACGAAGATTTACCGGCAAAGGTAGCCGAGCAGCTTAAGCTCTCCAATCAAAACTTTGACTCCTATTTAGACGGGGACCTACAGTATGTATCCCACAAAGTACTGGGTAAAGCTACCGAGGAGAAGGCGCTGGAAAATGCTATCGATTTGTCCCTACGAGACGAGAGCATTTTAAGTGTCGGTAACCTTATGGAACCAAGTACCATTAATATAAGTACGCTCCAGAAGGTACGTAACAAATCCGGCAAGGACCAAAAATCCGTCGTAGCCAATATGGCGAAAAGCACTGCCAAAAAGGGTGATCTGGTATTCGAGCTTACTTGGAACTACAGGGGCGAGTCGTTAAAAACCATTGCGTTAGGAAACGAGAATGGTATTACCTGGGACAATATGCTATCTGGAATGGTCTTAATAGACAAACCGGAAATCGGCAAACAGGGTGAAGGTAAAATAACTGCTACCGAACGTAACTATAGACGTGACAGTACCCGCAATTGGATCATTCGCTATGTATGGGGTACAAAACGAGGTGAAATGGGGTACTTACTCCGAATTATATATGATTCGTCCTCACGTCGAGTAATTGTTGCCGACATGCAGGATTGGGCCGTTATGAACTGGGGATCCGGTTTGTCCGAATCACAGGTAACAACAACCGCTTCCAGTTACGCCCAAGGAAGATATGCCCTCGGGGTGGCCACCTCGGGAGGGTCTATCAGTTTCGACAATGCTGGGTTCAAGGTCACTTCCAACTATGGATCTACACATGTAGAAAATGGTACTACTTCCGTTTTTGTACCGTAAGGTTAAATTAAATCCTCAATGGATAAGAGCAGGGTATTTCTTTGAATTACCCTGCTTCTCTTTTTTGTAGCCGGGAAGCACTTCTATATTTTCGGGGCGTCATGCCCACATAACGCAAAAAATTGGCGCTAAAATTACTGTGGCTTTGGAAACCCAGATCGTACGCTATATCCACAATAGGAATATCCGTTGCCAGCAATTGTTTTTTTGCCCTATCGATCTTGGATTTCATCACAAACCGATAGGGTGTTACCCCGAGCGCCTTCTTAAAATTCGTGATGTAATGCTCTTCTTTCCAACCGGCGATCGCCGCCAAGTCGCCAACGGTTATCTTATCCTGTAAATTGTCCTGGATGTAAGCAATGGTATCCTTGATTTTAACGGGAATTCCATTAGGGACGGTATGCTCCAAACGACGCGTGCCGCTTTCACCATTATGGATCAAAATGGTCGCTACGGTAGTGATAATATCGATCGACTTTAAGGGACGTACCAAATACCCCTTTGGGCGTGTTTTTATGGCCCTTTCAAAACTACGTTTGTCACCGTTAACAGTGATATATACAAATGGCGTTTTCTTTGCTTTCGAAAGTGCCGCGCCCAAATCCAACCCTTTTTCCCCCAACTCAAAGTCGACGTGGATCAGAACAAGGTCCGGTGCTTCTTCTTCAATAATCGCCATGGCCTTTTCGGGCCGCTCTTCAAGGGTAAGCGTATGATACCCTTCCTTTCCCAAAAGTGACCCGATTTCCTCTAAAAAAGACGGGGAATCGCCCAACACAAGTATCTTTTCCTTTTTCAGGTCACACATAGAAATTTATTTTCCAAAAGATACCTTTAAGCTCTTGGTTCGTTCTTTTTATTTGCGAATGGAAAGATAATTTCGGTACATCCAAAAGTCGGTATCGAAAAATTACGGCACCTCCATATCACGGAAAACCAATCGGTCCAATTGACCGTTGCCCAAAAAAAGAAATTGCCGTATCCTTACTTGAATAACCAATTTTTCCAGAAAAATTATATGATCCATCGACAACGGACGGCAGTTTTGAAATGAGAACATGCGTCATCAAAAATGGTCCCCAGAAAACCGTTTGTTTGTGTTCAAGTGTACCCAAACCTACTTCGGCATCATTTTTTAATCCTATTTTCAGATATTCGCACATTCCTATGCAATCCTACAGCTTTACAGATCTGATCCTTTTTCTAGGGGTAAGTCAAGGCGTGTTTTTGTCGCTTTCGCTACGGCTTTTGCACAATAGAAACAAGCCGGCGAACAAAATGCTTTCCATCCTTTTGCTCATTGCGGCACTGATGCTGTTCGCAAGGATGTCGGCATTTCGGATACCAGAGGATTGGGTGTGGCGTTTTGGCATCTTAGTCGATACCGTTATCTTCCTTTTTGGTCCTTTTACATATACCTACGTCCGTCGCTTACTATATCGGGAAAGTCCGGATTTTCATTTAAAATGGTGGCACTATATGCCCGCTTGCCTTCATCTACTGTATTACTTTGCGACACTGACCGTTCCGTTGGCCGAATTCAATACACTATACTTTTCGGGAAAATTATATCTGATGTTCTTTATTGTTGAGGGCTGCGGGCTGATATCCTTTATTTTTTATTGGATCAAGACCATATTGTTGGTCCGGCGCTATAGGGACGAAGCACCCGATCAGCTCTCTTATAACCAAGCCATCCTTCGCTTTGTTATATTTTTACTGCTCCCCCTAGGGGTTTTTATGCTGCTGTGGGGCATTAGTTTTACCACTACCAATTTCCTTGGAAAACCGTTCCCATATGCCGATTATGTTACCATGTGGGTATCGACACCGGCATTTATTTACGTTGTCGGTTTTTTTAGTTTGCGCCAACCGGAAATTTTTAGGCTCCCTTTGCCAAAACTCCCAACATCCAAAAAAGACCGTTTGAAACCCGACCAGATTCAAAAATTGCAAAAAAGATTGCAATACTATATTTCCGAAGAAAAGGTATTTCTTATGCCTAAACTTACTCTGAAGGAGCTGGCCGAAAAAATGAATACCTCCAGCAACAACCTATCCTGGCTTTTAAACCAGGTATACCAAGCCTCTTTCTACGATTACATCAACCGACACCGCATCGCTGCCTTTTTAAACAAGATCGATCGGAAAGAACACTTACGGCACACGTTGTTGGCCCTGGCGATGGATGTTGGTTTCAACTCGAAATCTACTTTTAACAAAGCCTTTAAAAACGAAAAAGGAACCACCCCTAGCGCCTACATAAAGAGCCTGAACGTAGCATAGATCGGTATGAATGTACCCATGGGGCCGATACCCGAAAATCTGGAACATAGTTTTACCATTGAACCCTTTAAAACGTAAAACAATGAAAAAACGACACTCCTTTTCTAAAATTACATTCGCGTTTGCCTGTTGCGGCATGCTTTTGCTCAACTCCTGTATCAAGGACTATATCGGAGGCGGTAAAAAAAATCCCAAGGTAAGCACCCTCATCGGATCTGATTTTCCCGCCAACGATGGGCTACATGTAGGCCCGGACGGAACACTTTTCGCCTCTAATTTTGGTGTATTCGACCCCGAGCTGAACAAATATAACGGTACCACGGTATTCGAAGTTACCAAACGTGGTATAAGGGCAAAGGCAGAAGGTTTTGAAGCACCCATGGGAAGTGTACTCGACCGACAAGGAAACCTATACTTTAACACGGAAAACAACAACGACGCCGTATCGGGGGTGTTGGTAAAGGTAGCACCTGACGGCACTTCGGAGACCGTAGGCGAAATAGCGGGTTGGCCTTCCGGCCTGGCCATCGATGACGATGATGTCCTTTATGTGGCCAACTTTTTTGCCCCGACCTTGCACAAAGTACTGCCTGATGGTACCCTATCGGTGCTCGCTACCGATGATCGGTTATTTGGATGTGTAGGCATCGATATTGACGATGAGGGCAATATCATTACCGCTAATTTCTTTACCGCCGATATTTTAAAGATAACCCCTGATGGCGCCGTATCCCTGATGGCGACCATTCCGAACGTTACGCAAGGCTTTGCCATCGGATACATGACCATTTTTGAGGGAGCGGTTTACGCCACCGGCATTAGCGAAAACGTAATCTATAAAGTCGCTTTTGATGGAAGTACCGAAATTTTTGCCGGAACCGGGGAAAATGGCAGTGCCGATGGCAAACTATTGGAAGCTACCTTCTCGCAACCCAATGGCATTGCCGCTGACGAACGAAAGCGCATCTTGTACATCTCGCAGTTTGGGGAAACCGGTCTTCGTGCCATTAAATTCTAATCACTTCAACCTAAAGTGCATTAAATCGTTGTTATTACTATCGAAAATACTGTAAAAACCGATTTTAAACCCGTCGCTTCCCATACGTTAAAAAAGGGATTTGACGGGTTTTTCAGCCTTTTTGGGCAAGATTTTAAAGCGCCTCCCTTATGGTGCAGTTATTTCTTTTGCCCGACTTGTTCAAATATTCGTGTACTTACCCAATAAATATCCTGATTTCCAGTGTAAAAGAAGTAAGCCCCATCTGGGGTTACCCAAGGACAGAGTTCGTGGCTGTCGGTACTTATCGGTTTTTTTAAATGTTGGGCAGCGCCCCATTTCCCATTGGGTTCCTTTGTGCTGATATACAGGTCACCTCTGCCAAGGCCTTGGGGCCTGCGGGAGCAAAATATTAGATAGGCTTCATCGGGGGCGACAAAAACATCCGCCTCATAATACTTGGTATTGATGACACTGCTTAGCCGTACAGGTTCTTGATGTTCGCCGTTGACGCTTTTGGATGCGTAAATGTCAAAATTGTTGTCATTCCCTTCCCCTGCATCTTTATTCGAAGAAAAATATAGGGTTCCATTTGCGGTGAAAGAAATATAATACTCGTCTTTTTCCGAGTTGATTTTGGTTCCGGCGTTTATAGGGTGCGACCAACCACTTCCGGTTTTTTCCGAATACCAAATATCATAGTCGCCCGGTGTTTCCCCGGTCTTTGGTTTATCGGAGATGTAGTACAGTCGATTTTCGTCCGGTGAGAGCATTGGGTCATTAAAACTATAAACAGCATGGCCAATGACGGTCTTTGGTGTCGTCCAAGATTCTTTTTGCCATTGCGAGTACCGTATTTCCGCTTTTCCCCCATCGTTTACCGCAAAATAAAATGTGGTCCCGTCCGCGGAAAAGACGGAGCCGAACTCCGATCGCGATGCTTTTGAGATAATTCCTTCCGCAAAAATTTTTGGAACCGTATCCGGCGCCGTTTCGCCCAAGTATAAATGGTTTTCTTGTGCTGAGAGCAAGCCGCCATACAGGCATATCATTAAGGGAATCAACTTTTTCATCATATCATTTTAGTTATTGAAAGCGCGCGTAACCTATTAAAAAATGGAATGCCGGTCAGCTGCTACCACTACATTGACCCGTTAGACCTTACAACATAGACCAAAAAAAATACGATTCGTTACAGTTCAATCAAATTTTAAACTTTCGTATCAACGTAAAGATCGGTCATTTTTGGCATGTACGAAGGTTTTCGGGTTTCCCCGCTCAAAAGTAACCGTTCGGTAGGTGCAGTGCTCGGGACTGCCAAAGGGTAAAAATTAAAAAAGGACGATAGGCTCCGAATTTTTAGCCCATTGAAAATGCTTAAATGCGTTCAAAATATTATTTTGTAGCCGGAAACGTTTGAAATCGAAAAAAAGGAAAGGGAATATGGCGAGCAAAACATATAGGAGGTCCACAAAAAGTTCGCTCCTCCTTTTTATCCTTCTACCGCTCGGCCACTTCCTATTCGCACAAACCGTCACGAACACCACCGTACGCTCCTCCACCTTGCCCATCCACGTTTGGCACCAGCTAGAGGACGATCAAATGTCGATACTGGAAGACGTATCGGGCGAACTTCGTTTAAAGGACATTGAAACAAAAGCGTTTCAAGCCTTTGGGTCATTGACCGAAAACCTTCAGGCCACCTACTGGATAAAATTTTATCTAAAGGCCTCTTCCGAAGCCGATACCCTAGTGGTCGCGATGATGAACACGGACAAGGCGCAGGTATACATTCCTCAAAAAAAGGGATATCAAAAAACCGAAATCGGACTGCTATCCAACTACACCTTTCCAATACCGGACAAACTTGCAAAGTTTACATTAAAGGTGCCCATGGACCAGGTAGATTTTTCCAAACCGTTTTACCTTTCAAAATTTGCCTACACCACTTGGAGCAAAAACCATGGCTTTAGGGCAAAAATACGTTTCATGTACCGTAATGATCCGGACGCGTACCTGCAATGGATCTCAAAAAACACCAATGAGGATCGGGAATACCTTTTTTATCTTGGCGTGGTTACCATGTCGTTCCTTTTATTCTTGGCCGGCTATGTTGCCAACGGCAGTAAGCCCTTTCTTTTGTACAGTATATATCTTTTAACCTTGGTCATATACTACTTTAATAGGCTTCCGTTCGTTATCAACTTTTGGAACGGGCTAAACCCCGATGGTTATTACTATCTCAACCAATCATTACGGATAGCGACCACACTTACCTATTACATTTTTATCTATTACTTTTTAAATGTGCCGGAGAAGTTTCAATCACTTCGCAAATTGTTCAAGGTAATCATGTATGCCATGCTCGTACACGGGGTGCTTTACACGGCAACGATCATTTTTTTCCCGACCTTTCCCTTCCGCTTTGAAATGATCGATTATTTCTTCCTGCTTACCACGCTTACCTCCATTGTACTGTTCATTTTAATGTTGACCAAAAAACCGGACCGTGTTGCGGTGATTACCCTGATCGGGAGTTTACTGATCACTTTAGGGGGTATTGTCGCCATTTTCAGCGTCGATGCGCTTTTCTTACTCAAAGCGGTACTGGTGGAAACCGTCATCTTCTTTGGTGTGATCAGCTATCAAAATCGGGTAAAGCAAAACAATGCGTTGCAAAACGAATTGGAGCTGGCAAAAGAAAAACAGGAAAAAACCGCCCTAAAACAGCTCGACTTGGTAAAATCACGCTTTTTTGAAAACATCTCCCATGAATTCAGAACCCCGCTCACCTTGATAAAGGCACCGATTACCAGCGCACTACAGCTCAAGGAAACGATCAGTGAGAACGACATGCGGATGATCGGCAACAATGCCGATCGGTTGACCACCATGATCAACGACCTGCTATCACTCTCCAAATTGGAATCGGGTACAATGCGTTTGAACTTGACCGCACAAAACCCAAAACTACAACTGGAACAACTACTGAAACAATATTTTTCCTACGCGCAAAGCAAAGACATCGGCTTTGAACTGGATTTGGGAGCCTGCAACCTTGTAGCGGAATATGACGCTGAAATTTTGGAAAGGGTAACCACGAATTTGGTCTCAAATGCGTTAAAATTTACCCCAACGAGAGGAAAAATTACCGTAACCACGCGTCTGGAGAACGAGAATTTGATACTGGTGGTCTCTGATAATGGTATCGGTATTCCGTTGGCCGAGCAAGAAAAGATTTTTGAGCGCTTTTATCAGGTTTCGGTCAAGGATGAAACACGACCGGGCAGTGGTATAGGGCTTGCCATGGTAAAAGAGCAGTTAAACCTCCATAAAGGCACCATACTGTTGAATAGCTCGCCCGATTCGGGAAGCCGTTTTACGGTGGGCCTCCCCTTGAAAAACATTCGCAGGGCATCGGAAGTAGGAACGAAAAAAAGTAGCGTAGCCATTTTACCGTCAACGAAAAATACCGTTCCCGTGGTGACGGAAGCACCAGAACCAAAAAGCACATCAAAAAAACCGCTGGTACTCATCGTAGAGGACAACCCGGAGCTAAGGTCCTTCTTGAGCGATAAGCTCGGGAAAACGTATCGTACCAGAACGGCAAAGGATGGGAACGAAGGCATAAAAAAGGCCCTTGCCCTATTGCCGGATATCATCGTTTCGGATATAATGATGCCCCATACCAATGGAATCGTCCTCTGTAAAACATTGAAATCGGATTCCAGGACGGCCCACATCCCCATTATTTTGTTGACGGCAAAATCATCGGAAAAAGATGAACTGATCGGTTTGGGTACGGGTGCCGACGATTATATTACCAAACCGTTCAACCTTCAAAAACTGCAACTGGTGATGACGCAACGTATGCAATTGCGGAAATTGCTCATACAACAGTATAAAAAAGAGACCTTGTTTCAACTGAACGCCGAACAATTGGTGACCTCCGAGCAGGAGTTTTTATCCAAACTTCAAAAAATACTACAACTACGCCTGACCGATCCCAGTTTTAAAGTACAGCAATTGAGCGAAGAAATGGGAATGAGCCGCATGCAATTGAACCGAAAAATAAACGAGGTCATCGGCGATACTCCTTCCAATTTCATCAGAAATGAGCGTTTGGCCCTTTCGCAGGTATTATTGGCCGACGACAAACTTACCGTTAGTGAGGTCGCCTATAGTTCCGGGTTCACCTCCCCCTCCTATTTTATCAAATGCTTTAAGGACAAATACGGTAAAACCCCTTTGGAATATCTTGAGAAAACTTGATTCGCATCAGTGGATGCCTTACCCCGATGTTTGCGTCAAAATGGCAAAGGACAGTTGCTGTAAGTGCCTCGTAGACTTGCCCCGAGGTAGTTCACTTTCAAATACTTATGTGCCATGTTACCATTTTGATACGGATCGTTACATCCGTGCTATCGCAGTAGCTATTCCACCATTACATTTGTAGCCGTTGTTACAGTATACGCTGTAAACTTCTTCCCCTTTTATATCAATTACATTCGGTCGAGTACGTTCCAAAGCCCTTTGGCGCTTCGGCCATCTATTTGCGTAATATATTAAATGCTACATATTATGAATGCTCAAGTGAAAAACCGATTGAAAAAATGGGGACTGTCCACGATACTCCTTTGTGTTTTGATGGCCTGTAACAAAAATGACGATGAAACGCAACCACCGCCCGAACCGGAGGTGACCAAGACCATCTCCGACCTATTGGAAGAAAGTAGTTCGCTGACCGTTATCAATGCCATCATTAAGGCAGTGGACGAAAAAAATGGCGGATCTTTGGGAACTACCTTAAATTCCGATGGGGCCTTTACCCTATTTGCCCCGATCAACGATTCCGACACTCCCTTATTGATACAGATCGATGAGCAGGGAAACCTGATCATCTCGGATGAAGATGCCCCCTTATGGGACCAGATTATTAGGTACCACTTGGTTGCCGACGCGGCGTTGGAAGAGGCAGACCTTTCCAACGGACGGGAGCTCACCACCGTTTTGGGCGAAAAACTTCGTGTAAGTACCGAAGGTGGGTTGTTCTTGGCAGATGCTACCGAGAACAATACCAAGATCGTTCAGACCGATATCGTTGCCAAAAACGGTATTGTCCATTATGTAGACAGGGTATTGGTACCGCAAACCGTTTTGGACGCTATCGCCCAACCGGACGTTTCCAATGGAATAGAGGAAGCCTTGGAGGCCGACCCCGATCTAAAAAGCTTTTTAGAGGCCATACGGTTCTTAGATCTTGAAGAGGAGTTCTTCACCCTTGATAATGGTACGGGTAAAGGTATTGGTTCGAAAAAAACGGAAAATGCCACCATTTTTGCCCCGAACAACGATGCGTTCGAATCGCTGTTTGCGGAATTGGGCGATGCGTACAATAGTTTGGAAGACTTTGACACGGAAACGGAAAAAGATCTGCTGCGCAATGCCATGCGCTACCATACCGTACCAGGAGGCAAGCGACTTTCAAACAGTTTTCAGGATGGGGAAACACTGAACACGGAAATCAATGAAGACATTACCATAGGTACACAGACCAGTGATGTTCAAGTGCGCGACAGAAAATCGGCCGGTTTTGTTTTAAATCCGGATCAAGAGGTGGGCACCAATGTCATCCATACCATTAATATCGTATTACGGCCCATTGCCTTTTACGACGGTTTTGAAGCGGACCTCACTTCGGGAGATACCCGAAACATGATAGCCGTCTTCAATACCTACCCTTCCTTATCCATATTGGCAGCGGCCATAGAAAAAACAAACTTGTCGTTCGTATACCCTCGAAACAATTTCACCGAGCCGCCCGCGAACATCAGCACCTATTTTGCTCCCGATAACGAGGCTTTTGAGGCGCTTTTTGAAACCTTGGGCGAAAACTATAATAGTTTGGACGATTTTGATACGGCCGAGAAACTCGAAATTTTAGCGGATATCTTGTTGCATCAACACTCATCGAGCTACCTCTGTTCGGAAACTTTGATCGCGTCCGGAAGATCCCAAGTATATCTGTCGCGTTTGATCAACCCGCAGGTGCCCAAATTTCCCGATTATCGGAATGAGGTGGTTACCATTGGTGATGCCACCGAGCCCGTAATCACCATAAGGGACGATATCGGCAGGGAGGCCCGCATCAAACAGGCCGATATTACGGTAGGGAAAAACATACCGGCCTGTGCCGAGGGCGTTACCGATCTGGGAGGGAACACCAGTCTGGTCCATATTACCGATCTGGTGCTATTGAAACGCGATTTTTCGGTGTTGCTAAATGACCTTTAACCCGGATTATGCATTAGAACTTCGTAATGAAGCTTTTAGATGCGATAAAATATAACATATTATGAAGTAGCTGGAAGCTGTAATAGATTTTCTAATGCATAAAGCGGGTTTAATACCAAATAGGTAGTTGTATTGGTGTCTGGGGATCCATTGGTAGCATTTTCGATCTACTATGCTGGTCGGCTTCCTGATTCGAGACCCCTTCCGCAAAAGAAGGGGTCTACACCAAACACGCTAACAAAAAACCAAAAAGATGAAATTCTCAAAAATAGTTATCGTATTCGCAATGCTTTTGAGCTACAATGCTACAGAAGCACAGTTTTTAAAAAAACTAAAGAAAAAAGTGGAAAAGGCGGCAGAGGAAACCGTACTGAACAAAGCCGATAAAAAAACCCGAAAAGAAACCGGAAAGGCCATTGACAAGACCATTGACGGAGATGGGGACAAGGAAAATCGTTCAAAAAAAGAAACGGACACCTCGGAAACCGGCTCCAACCACGGCCCTGCGGGAGAAAAATCGGAAAATACCGGAACAGCCTCGACAAGTGAAACCCCGTTCGAAGTCTATTCCAAATTTGATTTTGAAACCGGAAAAACCATAGTAGGTTATGAAAATTTCTCGGCCGATCCCATCGGCGATATTCCCATCCGGTGGAACGTGACCGGTGCTGCCGAAATTGTCACCTTATCCAATGCCGAGGGCAAATGGTTACGTACCGGAAAGGGCAGTAGTGCGTTGATTCCCGAGTTTATCAACGACCTCCCGGAAAACTTTACCTTGGAGTACGATCTCATCTTTGATTTTGATGTCGATGAATGGTCGAACAATAGAAAGTTCAATCTCGTTTTTTCCAACCTGGATAATCCGAACTACGACCTCAACAAGGTGACCACTGGAACCGAAGGGTCCAACTTTTTGCTCAGTGGCGGAATCGGTGGCGGTGGTGGCCTATACATCAACACCTACGGTAAGGACAAGCGCTTGAACATAAAGGATTCCAAGGGTACCGATTATCTTGAAGAAGATAACAACGGGCGTGGAAAGGTGATGCATTTTTCGGTATGGAAACAGGGAAAGCGCCTGCGCATATATCTGGATGAGGAAAAGATTTTTGATGCCCCACGGGCTTTTCAACAGAGCGATGCCATAAAGACCATGCGTTTTTATTCGAGAATAAGCCCAGAGGACAGTTACTTTTTTTTAGGCAACATCCGCTATGCCATTGGAACTCCCGATACCAGAAACCGACTGCTTACCGAAGGGGAACTGACCACCTATGGCATTACTTTTGAAAAAGGGGCCGCTACCGTTAAACCTTCCTCCTATGCCGTGCTTAAAAAAGTGGCCGGCACACTTCAAGAGCACAAAAATCTTTCTCTTGAGATTATCGGTCATACCGATGCCGACGGATCTGCGGAAAACAATTTAAAACTTTCCGAAAAAAGGGCCGAGGCCGTAAAGGAGGCACTGGTCAAAAGCTTCAATGTAGATGCTTCACGGCTCCGCGCGACAGGAAAAGGGGAGAACGAATTATTGGCCACGGGAACTGGCCCTAACGATCATGCGAAAAACAGAAGAGTCGTATTTAAAAAACAATAATGATGAAAAAAATATTCGTAAACCTTAGTATTCTACTATTAACTTGTTTCGCGCTCTTGTTTTCCTGTAGTTCGGAAGATAACGAAGATGGGGCCATCGGCCCACAAGGCCCGCAAGGGGAACAGGGGATTCCCGGGCAGGATGGACAAGATGGACAGGACGGACGGGATGGTGAGAACGGTGAAGATGGAACGGACGGTCAGGACGGTCAAGATGGTGCCGATGGCCAAGATGGTGCGGATGGTGCGGACGGTCAAAATGGCCAAGACGCATTTACCGGCAGCGTGTTTTCCGATTGGATACCTAGCACAATCGATAACCGCGTGGGGTTTTATGTGGAAGACGTACTGCGCATACCTCCGAACGAAATGCCCTTGCTCATATCGGCCGCGCGTGAGGGGCTTGTTTTAGTATATGGCGGACGCTTGGACCAGAACGGGAATCTTACTTTGGCACGGCCAATTCCCTATTCCATTGAAAATCAACGGTACACCTTTGCGGTTTTCCTATATGATAGCGCTACGGATGCCGCTATCTTTTACTCCGGGGAATCGCTTGACCAAACGGGCGAAACCTATGATTTTTTTACGCACTATAGGTATGTGTTGATACCGCCGCCGTCCCAAACGGCCAAAAATGGGAACAATATGGAAATTACCGTCCAGGCGCAACTTGCAGCTGCCGGAGTTTCGATAGAGGATTACCAACAGGTAGCGGATTTTTTTAACGTTAAAGACAACTGATCATGCATCGTTACTTTCTAGTGTTGTTCATAGCTCTGATCGGTTTGGCGTCCTGTAATGAAAAGGACGCCAAAACTGCCGGAGATAGCAGTTTACAAGCAAAAATAGACGGTATTTTGTTCGAACCCGAATTCAGTACCGGAGTTCTCACCAACATCGCGGTAGCCACCATTTCGATATCCGGAAACGATGCGAATGGCAAACAAATTTCTTTGTTGGTTCCGGAAGATGCCCCCGTCGGCACCCTATCGCTCGACAAGCTTTCGGGCACCATGATCGGATATACGGCATCCTACCAAGTAGACAATAGTTCGGACAATGGTGGACTGGCCGTGTGGGGTTTTATTACCATAGCGGCCCATGATAGGGACACCAACCATATCAAAGGCAGTTTTAGTTTCGAAACCGCTCCTTTTGTTGTGCTGGACGGCGATCCGGCACCGACCTATTCCATAACCGAAGGCGCCTTTGATGTTACCTACTTGGATGCGGATACCGATTTTTGACCCTCTGGTCTTCTGGACATTACTCGGGGTTTTCACGGAATTGCAACAACGCCGGTAGCCCCTTATCGGATTACGTTCTTTGCCATACCCGACACCTGGGTATGGCAGAAAACGTTATGCTTTTCAAACCAATCATAACTTCCAAAAAAACAGCTATCGTTTCCGTTCGATCGCCCATCAGAATTTTAACGTACAAACATTTTTTGGGAATCGCCAAAGCAATATTTTTGTAGGAAACAGAGGTCCCTGATTGTTATTCGTTCCCGATGTCCGGTTTATTTGATCGTATGAAAGGTATTTCTGCATATCTATTTATCGCTTTGTATCTAACGGCCATGGTACGCCCCATTGCACCGGTAATCGAATATGTAATCGACCAAGAGTATATCGCGGAATTTCTTTGTATCAATAAGGACAGGCCGGAGCTCGCATGTGAGGGAAAGTGCTACCTAATGCAAATGCTACAGGAACAAGAAGATCAAAAGAAAATGGAGCTTCCCCTATCCGATTTAAGCGAATACCCCATTGGTTTTGTCCTTGTTCAAAAAGTATTGACAACTGCAAACACCCTAGCGCCAAGGAAGGACTTCACCTTTCGTAAAAAGTTATACACCTACCGATTTTGCCCTTCGGATTTCCATCCGCCCACGGTTTCTTCCTAACATTCTTTCATATGGGATGGGGCGACAACGGTTTTTACCGGAGCGCTCATCCGGCTATATCATATAGCGATCATTCAAGTCAAAGTAGCGTCCGTTCGAAGGTGGCACCGATACAGTACCGGTGTTCCATACTTCCAAAAACGGCCATAAAGAAACCATAAATGAAAAAAATAATGCTGACCCTTTTCTTAGGGTCAATAGCGCTTTGCGCTCAATCTCAGGTGCTTTACAAAGGAAAAGTGACCGATAAAAACAACGTACCCTTGATCGGGGCCGATATCGTATCGGTAACCGACCCAACAAAGGGGACCATGACCGATAGCGAAGGGTTTTTTGAAATAGTACTCGAAAATGCTACGGTACAAATCACCTATGTCGGTTTTGTAAACGAACGACAAACGCTTACCGATACCTTCAACACCATTGTATTAACGGAAAACACCACCACGCTTGACGAGGTGGTGATCACCGGTAACCGGGAGCAACAGAAACGGTCGGAAGTACCCGCAGCTATCGATGTTATCGGTACTCGGGAAATTGCAGAGACCAAGGCTTTTGGACTGGACCAGCTCACCAATCAGGTACCCGGTGTATTTATGTCGACTTCCCGTGCGGCGAGCAATGAACAACATTTTATGGCGGTACGTTCCCCAATTTCTACCCGCTCGTTGTTCCTTTATATGGAAGACGGGCTGCAGATACGCCCTACCTCGGTCTTTAATCACAATGCCCTTTTGGAAATGAACGATATCGCGTATCGTCGCATTGAGGTACTCAAAGGTCCGGCTTCCAGTATTTATGGGAGTGAGGCGATCGGCGGTAGTTTTAATTTTATCACCAAAGCGCCCACCAAAGATCTTTCGGGAAGTATTGGGGTGCAAATGAACGATTTGGGTCTTTCAAGATATGATTTTGAGGTTTCCGACTCCCCAAGCGAACGGTTCGGTTTTTATATCGGTTCCCATTTTGTACAACGGGAAGACGGCCTTATCGAACACAGTGATTACGAAAAATTTGCCCTCACCTTTAAAACGGTCTATCAGCTATCGGAACGCACCAACTGGACCAACGTAATCGCCCTTACCGATTACCGTTCGGACATGACGGGATCCTTGAGCGAAGCGGATTATTTCGGGGGCAATTTTGAGAGCGACCAGACCTTTACCGAGCGCGATGCGCTGGCCCTACGCATCCGAACTACCGTAGAAACACGATGGAACGACCGTAACAAAACCACTTTTAACCTGATGTTCCGCGATAACAGAATGGATCAAAACCCATCGTACCGCATTCGTCAGTTTCGAGAACAAGGGCAGTTGACGGGTTTTGGGTCGGGAGAAGTCAACTCCAACCAGTTCAATAGTTATATGGGGTTGGTACAGCATAAAATCAGTTTTGAAAGTAGCGGTTCCCAATTGCTATTTGGAGGTACGGCCGACCTGTCGCCCCAAGATTATGTTGGGGAACGTACGGACGTAATCGTGGATCCCGAAACCGGTAGCAATACCGACTTTACCCTAAGAGATGGCGATTTCATACTCGATTATGAAGCCGATATACTCAACTACGCTGCCTTTGTGCAGTACGAAACAACCCCATTGGAAGGCTTAAAGGTTACCGCCGCCCTACGGTATGATCGCTTTCAATACGACTACCGCAATCGCATTGTTGGAGCGGCACTGACGGTTTCCGATGATAGTTACGATAACCTTACACCTAAATTGGGACTGAATTATAATTTTGGGACAACATCCGGCATCTACGCCAATTACGCACAAGGGTTTACCCCGCCACAGGCTTCCACTTTATATCGGAACAGAAACGAACTACGGGATATCAGGCCCAGTGTTTACCATAATTTTGAGGTGGGAGGGTATTTTAATATCGCCGATCGCTTAAAAATCGATGGTGCCCTGTACCTCTTGAACGGAAACAATACCTTGGTGACCCTTCGCGATACCGATGATGTCTTTTTTAACTCCAATGCCGGTAAAACCCGGTCGTACGGCGCTGAATATGGAATTTCATATACCCCCTCGCCAAAACTGACCATTGCACATAATGGGAGTTATGCCGTACACCGCTACATCGAGTTTTTTGAAAACGGAATCGATTATTCAGACACCGACCGTGAAACGGCACCCAACCTATTGGGCAACAGTAGTATTACCTATCGACCGACCAAGGCGCTTAGCATTACCGCGGAATATGAGTTGGTGGGAGCGTATAACACCAGTTTTGAAGGGCAGGTAGCCAATGACAACGGTACGTTCGGGACCGCCACCTATGATGGTCATAACGTATTCAATTTTAGGGCGGCCTACACTTTAAAGAAGTTCGAGATATGGGCACACGCCCTTAACGTTTTTGACGAACTGTATGCGGCTAGAGCCTCGTTCAGCAATTTTAGAAACGAAAACAGTTATACCATTGGCAATCCATTGGCTTTCCACGGTGGAGTGCGCTATACTTTTTAAAAACGCATTATCCCCGACAAGCACAACGTTTATCGGGGTTTTAAATCTCTAAAAAATGAAATATAAATTGAACCAATGGCTATGGAAATGGCATGTTATCGCAGGTATGGTAAGCCTGCCCATTGTGCTGCTATTATCCATTACCGGGGGCATCTACCTTTTTAAGGCCGACTATGAAGCTCCGATCCAACAATCGACCAAACAGGTAGTTCCGATGGGAACCGCTATTCCCTACCAACAACAATGGGAAATCGCCAAGAGTTCCATGACAAAAAAACCCAGTGCTATGGTGGTACCGGAAGGTCCTGACCGCGCAACGGAATTTTTTTCGGGCAGGTTCGGTCATAAAACAAGTTTTTTCGTGGACCCCTACACTGCCAAAACCTCGGGAACGATCCGTGCCGATGAGGGACTCATGTACAAGGTGCGCAAGCTTCACGGCGAACTGCTTTTGGGAGGTTTCGGAACCAAAATTGTGGAACTTGTTGCCTGTTGGATGCTTGTTTTGATCTTGACCGGGCTTTTCATTTTTTGGCCCGCTAGGCAACGTGGCATCCAGGGCTTTTTTATTCCGCGGATTGCGAACGGAAAACGATTGTTTTTTAGGGATATACATGCCATTGGCGGATTTTGGGTCTCCGGGCTGCTCCTTTTAGTGCTCGCCGGGGCGTTCCCTTGGACAGATGTGGTGGGCGGCAACTTTAAAAACCTTCAAAAATGGACCGGAACCGGTTTCCCAAAAAGTTGGAACGGTATCGGAATTGCTTCCGAACCCTCCGATACGTCGGTAACCCTGGATGACATAGTGGCGAAGGCAAACGATTTAAACCTTCCCGGGGAAATAACGATCAGTTTTCCAAAGGGGAAAAACGGGGTTTACAGTGTGGGAAACACCTATTATCCCGAGCTGGACAAGCAGCAAAAATTCCATTTTGATCGCTATAGCGGCGCACAATTGCTACACCAACAATGGGCGGATGTGGGCGTTTTAATGCGCGGTAGAATGTGGGTGATGGCCTTCCACCAAGGGCAGTTTGGCCCGTGGAACTGGTATTTGATGCTGGGTATCGCCCTATTGTTGATTGCTGTAAGTATTTCTGCGATTTTCTCGTACCTGTTTCGTAAAAACAAAGGAAGTTGGGGTATACCGAAGGTGCCAAAAAGCTTTACCGTGGGGTATGGCATCGTATTTATATTGATACTATTGGGCGTAGTGTTGCCGTTGTTCGGGGGCAGTTTGGTACTGATCGTCCTGTACACCAAACTTGGTAGCAGGGGGACCGCTGCATTAAAGGAATAAAGGTTAAAAGATGAAGATAAAAGGACGAAGCACCGCTACGCTAAAGGAACACGAACAAAAAACTGCTTTAGCTGAAAAAGAAATGATTTATAAGTGCTATTTCAAAGTTAAAATGGTGTAAGTCCTTTAGCGTAGCGGTCCTTCATCTTTGCTTCTTTTCAGCAACGGTCTTTCTCTCCTTCTTTCGAACCGCTTTGTATCGTCAACATCGTTTGACGGTATCAAAAACGATACGTTAGCCCGAGCTGCGCCCGCCAACGGGAATTGAACGCATCGGTAATATAGGGCTCGCTATTCTCCGGAATATCGAACTGAAATTGGGGTCGCCGGTTTTCGATACCCCTAAAATTGAGGAGGCTAAAGCTAGAGTTGACCACATTGGGAACGAACACCAAACGCCCCCAGTTTTTATTGATGAAATTAAACACATTGAGCATGTCCATAGCGACACTTATCCTGTTTCCGTTCTTGAATTTTAGCCCGTATTCCAGTTTCATGTCCAGCTCGTGGTTCCAGGGTGTCCGCGCGCCGTTTCGGGCCGCTATTTTACCCCGCCGTTCCCGTAGGTAAGGATCGCTTTCTATAAAACGGTCCAGTTGTTCCCATTGTTCCGCTGCGGCAACCGTAACGGTTCCCGAAGCATCGGTAATATCGACCAAATCGATTTCCGAAGCGTTTGCGGGCACATAAACGACATCGTTCCGGGAAGACCCATCGCGGTTTACGTCGCCACGGTAGACATAAGAGAAAGGGCTGCCCGCCCTGCCGTTGTACAGAAAGGAAATGAAACCGGTACCGTTTTGGCCAACATCAAACGTATAGGAATGGGTACTTACGAATTTGTGCCGCAGGTCAAAATTTGAAAACGATACCCCTGGGTCATTGCCGACAACGGCTTGGTTCCATTCAAAATTTGCCGCCGGAGAACTTCGTACGGTACTCGATACGTCTTTACTTTTACCGTAAGTATATCCCAAATATCCGTTATAGTTGCCCAATTGCTTACTCAATCCAAAAGTAAGGTTGTAGCGAAAGCCTTGATCGGTATTGGTCAATAAAAACACATTGGTAAAATTGGGGTTGACCTTGATGGCGTCTCCCGTTTCCAAAAAGTATGGCCGATCGTCCGCACCTTCAAAATTTCCCAAATTCTCCCTTCTGTTGATCGATTGGAAAAAAATGCCGTTTACCACATCGGTATAGGTGCCTTCAATACTGGCCGTCCATCGCTTGGGCAATCTAGCGGTAAACGCGATATTCGTTTTCCAGTCGCGCGGTAAACTAAAATCGGGGTCGATCAGGTTTATCTCGGTCAGGTTCGGTTGCACGCTTCTAAGGTCCTCTAAATTTTCGGTCAAGGGTACCGCGGCATCGGGCCTTAGATCAATATTGAAATAATCCGTGCCCGAAATATATTCCGCATAGGCATACCACAAATAAGGAATGCGTCCCGAAAACAATCCGGTACCTCCGCGAACGGTATATTTCCCATCGGCATCCAATTTGTAGGTAAACCCGAAACGAGGGTTAAATTGGGGCGTTCGCGATATTCGGTTATCAAAGGCCTCGAATTCGGGAGTGTTTTGTACGGCAGTACTTAAGGGGAGCCTGCTGGTCAGATATTGGCCATCCAGGCGAATCCCGGCAGTTACTTCCAAGCGTTCGTCAATGCGAAAATTGTCCTGAAAAAAAGCGGCGGCCTCCAGTACGCCGATCGTTGCCGAGGGGCGGTCGCTGACGAAACCAAAATCGTTATTGTTCACATTATAGACCCCTCGGATCCGGGCCGGGCGGTCCTCTAAAAAGTCTGCCACGGAACGGTACTCCCAACGCCCGTTCCAAGCGGAAAGAAAACCATAATCCACCTTGTGCAACTGTGAAAATATACCGGTCGTAAAATGATGTTTCCCATAATCGAACGTATAAGTATCCGACAACTGTAGCGTGGTAAAATCAGTATTGTACACCGAGGCCTCTCGATAGGTTCCCCCAAAAATACGGCCCGCCGAAGAGGTCGCTATCTGAAGGTGCGGAAACACCCGCCCATCAAAACCACGGTCCTCCCGTACACTATTGAAACCCAAGGAAAGTTTATTGGTACTGCCGTTCTTAAAATTGGATTTCAACTCCAAGGCCAGACTGTTGGCGATGCTATTATGGCGGTACCCTTGATTGCCAAAATTGAAAAAAGTACTGTTCCACTCCAAATTATCGGCATAACTGTTCACATAATTGTTCCTAAGGGTCAGTTTGTGTACCTCCGACAAGTTATAGTCCAATCGGGCAAAAAGTTTGGAACTTGCGGTTTGCAGATCGGCACGTTCGAATGCACCGGGATCATAATCATAAGTAGCGATCAATCGGTTACGGATCGCGTTGACATCGTCCAACGAAATATCGGAGGAATTGCTTCCGGGAGCGTTCAAAACCGGGGTTTTGGATAGGGCCTGTTCAAAATTCACAAAATAGAACAACTTGTCCTTTACCAAGGCACCGCCCACACCGGCACCAAATTGAAGGTCGTAGAACGACTGTACCTCTTGTTCGGCGCCATTGGCGAACCTTCCGATCAGGTTTTGATCGTTTCCATAGGCATATGCTTCCCCCTTGGTGGTGTTGGTTCCGCTTTTGGTAACCAAATTGATACTGGCACCATTAAAATTACCGATACCGACATCAAACGGGGAAAGTTTTACACTTAGTTGTTTTACGGCCCCAAGGCCAATGGGTTGGCTTCGGGAAAGTCCGCCCGGAGTGCCGTTTGCCGACGAACCGGAAGCACCGCTCGCAGGCTCCTGAAAACCGATGATGTCGTTGTTTGCAATGCCATCGATATTTAAGTTGTTAAACCGATTGCTGGCTCCGCCAAAGGAGTTCAGATTGTTCTCTGGCAGGTTTTTGGTCAGGTCCTGAATACTACGATTGATGGTAGGTGTCGCCTTTATCGCCCTACGGCCCAATAGGGTCTCGTTTCCGTTCTTCTTAGGTGTCGCTTCGGCGGTGAGCACTACTTCTTCCAGTGTAGTGGTCGCTTCTTGGAGCATTATGTTTTTTACCGTGGTACCGCCCAAATTGATTACCAGCCCGTTTTCTTCAACGGTGCTGTACCCTATGAAAGAGACTGTTATCCGATAGGTATTGCCCGGTGGGATATTGTTCAATCGGTAAAAACCATTTTCTTGGGAGACGGCCCCGTATCGAAAATTGGTTTCCTTATCGACCAGTACAATGTTTACATAGGGTATGGGCTCGCCCTTGGTGTCTTTTAAGGTACCTTGGAGACGGCCCGTAGTCTCCTGTGACAAAAGGGTGATACCATTAAATATCGCGAATAGCGCTAGGACAACTTTTTTCATTTCAAATCGGTTTACCGCAGCGGGTATACCCGTTGTGCGGTCAGGGTGTTCGTGTGCTTATACCTTGGATGTGTTCGAAAAACGATCGAAGTACCCTTTTTAAGGGTGTTCGTAAGAATCAGAAGTGCGGTAATGACAAGGGGGATCCTTTATTAAGGGCGGCAGCGTTATAAATTTCGGACGTTTTTAAGGGTCCCAATCCAAAAATGGTTTTGTCGTTTTGCAATGCTTTTGCCACTGCTTTTCGAAGCGAACGGGTTTTAATGCGGGACAAGGCTATTTTTTGTAGCCCGGCAAAAAAATCGAGGTCCCTAAGTTTTTCTAGGGTGAGTTGTTCTTTTTGGTGGTGGTGTAACATCGCCCGAACCTCATCATAGATCCGATCCGTATTCCAAGAAAGTTTTAAAAAGGTGTGGTGCCGGTATTCAGTTTTGGAAAGCCCCAACAGGTAAAAACCCCCGTCATGGGTGGGTCCTAGAACGGTCTTTCCTTCTTGTAACGCTTTTTTGGCCCGAAGTAGGTGATGGAGCTGAAGGTGTGGGCAGTCGGAACCTATTGCGATTACAGCATCATATCCTTGTTTGTAGGAATGTTGCATGGCATTGGCGAACCGGGCACCAAAATTGGGGCCATGCTGGTTGGACTCGTCAAAATAAAGGACGGGCAAACCACTTTTTTCGGCAATGGTACGAGTGTGTTTTTGTAATGCAGCGGCCAAGGACGCCTTGGCCAAAAAAGGTTTGTGCTCGACTTCCGCCGCTTCGGAAAGGGCAAAAACAAGTAATACAATGTTTTTATTTGGCATGCCGAGCTAATACCATTTTAAATTGGAAATTGCGTTCTGGTATGTACATAGTCGTACACCCTTTTTTCGCATTACAAATAAAAGTAGGCATTCCTTTTTAAAATATCGCGCGACCCGGAAAAGAGTATGTTTTGATGTGGCAAAGCACTACGCCACTGCCGATATCCAATTTCGGGTAGAAGCAACAAGCGGCCGATACCCTTTCGGATATGGGCCGCTTTCCACGAAACGCCATAACATGCTATAAACTCGTATTGCGTTCTATTTTTCTACAACGGGCATATCACTGACCAATTTCCAAACGTTCTCTTCATTTTTGGCAAGCAACATAATGGAATGAAAGGTCATTTTACTTCCTACGAAAATAACCTCGGCACTTGCCGTAAGGCCATTTACCGTAATGTTCTTAAAAGTGAGTTCCCGGGTGTCGCCACCAAACTCTTTGGACTTTATCTTGTCCACATACACCGTTTTTGGAAGTATTGCCACTTGTTTACTCCCGAACAAACGGTTCATGACCACACGATAGTTATCGTCCAAATACGCATCTAAAGCTTCATAATCGTTGGAATCACCGGCTTTGGCAAAAGCCGTAATCACCTCTTTGATTTTAGTCTTCTCTTGTTTCTGTGCCTTCCCGATAGTTACTATGGAGAAAATGGCAATCATTGTAAGCACTCCTTTTTTCATCATACTTGATTTTAAGATTTAAATATTAGGGTTATCGTTCAATTTCGACGGAAGTTTGCATCCCGGAGGGATGTTGAAAATCATCCATAAAGTCGTAGGCAAGGATGGTAGGAAGCTTTTTGCACTTGCTTCCGTTTTTCCTGTAACTGGCGGTTTTACCAAGGGGCTCGTCAAGTTTCAGGTTCGTTTTCCCGTTTACTTCATATCTGGAGACCTGCCTTAGGCAAAGCATATTCCCAAGATGGTCGACCGGGTAGTACTTCCCGGGGTTTGGTGAAAAATACCCGGCCACTTTGGGGCCATCATCTACAAAACACATCTTTATCATATTATCAATTATTGATATATCAATTTATAATTTAAAAAAAATCACTTCATATTTTGTTGGATACGGGAAAGGTATCCACTCAGTTGCGATAGTTCTTCTTTGGTAAAGCCATGTACGCTTCTTAGGCGGTGTGCCTTAATGACCGCTAAATGTTCGGCAACAAAACGTTTCCCCGCTGTGGTAAGCGACAAATGGTACTGTCTTCTATTGTCCGGAATACTGTTGCGCACCACATAATTTTTCTTTTCCAAAATATCGATGGTTCTGGTGATCGAAGCTGGGTCCCGTAGCGATTTGGTAGCCAGTTCGCGCTGCGAGAGTGCCTCGTACTCCTCTATTATTTTCAATACGATCCATTGTTCCACGGTAATGCCCAAACCGATGCGATCGAATTCCCGCTGGGAATAGCTCTTGGCCACCTTACCGGTTTTATCTATTTGGAACAATATGACGTTTTCGATATCCTGCATATTTATTGATATATCAACTATTTGAAGTGCAATGATAATTAAAAATTAGATTCCCAACAAATATCAGACAATCTTTGAGGTATAAAAGCGGAGATTTATGTTAAAACGACAGTATTTTCTGAACGTTCTTTGCTGCAAAACTGCCGATATGGAACCAAAATTTCACAAACGACTTTTCCCCTTAAAAAAAGCCATCTACCGTTCCCATAGCAGTATAGAACAGGCCAATAGTTAACATCCCTTTAAGGATATTCGTGCCCATGAGCAGTACTACAAAGTGGGTGTTATGAAGCACACTACAAATTTATTAAGGATTTGCAGTACTGAAGTATTTAATTTAAAAACAACTAAAAATGAAAAAAGCACTTTTAAGTATGGCGGTAATCGCCATTTTTTCCTGTACCAAAGAGTCTACTGAAGAAAACAGGGATTCCCTGCAAACCTCTTCAGAGTGGTTTAACGAGCCAATCATCGGATATGAAATGCCACAAAAAGACATTGCATATTTACAAGCACTGGGCTTTTCCGATGAGTATGTATCGGTTACCCATACGATAGACGAATCCGGTGACAAAAGAATTACCTATAATATTGATGATATTATGATTTATCCTGAAGATTTACCAGCAATGCTTCCCAAAAAAAGTGCTAGTGAAACCGGACATTATCGTATGCCGTTGATAGCTTCAAATGGATTCACATATCGTATCTACGCTTTCACTAATAACAATGCCAAAGCTAACGATGCTGTGAACAGAGCTATTGACAACTATAATCTGTTGTTTAGGCAAGGAAAAATAGGATTCAACTTTCAGAGGTTATACAATTATGATAACCGGAACTTGGCTAATATAAGAATATACTTCAATGATTTAGGCCCACGTACAACGGGCCGTACTGGTTTCCCGGTACGGGTTAATAGTAGTTTTGTCAGACCATTTAGCAATATACAAGTCAATCGACGTATGATTACCGGTAGTACCAGCCGCAATTATCCCACCGACCGTGTAGAACATACGATTACCCATGAAATAGGGCATACTATGGGGCTAAGGCACACAGACTGGTTTAGTCGATCCTCTTGTGCGAATCCTAATCCAGAACCTTGGTTAGGTGCTGTACACATACCAGGAACACCGTCCCAATTTTCTTCTAATCCTATTGATGCTAATTCCTTGATGAATGCCTGCTCTCCATTAAGTGCACCGGGCGAGTTTACTGCAAAAGATAAAATCGCTCTAGATCGGACTTGGTAAAGGGCAAAGCATTACTAAAACTTAAAAAGGTCATTCCCAATCCATATGGATTGGGAATGACCTTTTTAAAACCATAAAGATTCTTATTTCCGCTCTGGGGCTATTTTCACATGAAGATTTCCCTCGGCATCAATAAAAGCCTTTTCAATATTCAAATGCCTACTTGCCCCAGGTTTTGAAGGGTCGGCGTGGGAATGGTACACGATCAACAAATCTTCGCCATCTGGCGATCTTGTGAAGGAGTTATGGCCCGGACCAGATAATCCTTTTTCTTTTATGGTATACAGCAGGGGATTGTTCCTACTTTTTTTCCAAGGCCCCAGAGGATGTGAAGCGGTAGCATACCCAATACCATATTTTGGGCTCTTGTAATGGTTTGCCGAATAGGTCATAAAGTAAAGGCCTCCAAACTCAAAAACAAAACTCCCCTCATTACAATAGTTAGTGGAGTCGCTGGAAAGTTCCCATTCTTGAGAGGCCCTTACACATACGGTAGGTACCCCCACCATTGTTTTTAAATCCTTCGTCAATGCTACCGCATAAATTTCCGCCGAGGGTTTTGCCCTATGCAATGTCCCGTTTTTGGAACCAGGGGTTAAAATACCGACCCGATTAAAAAAAAGGTAGGGCGCACCCGTTTTGTCCCAAAACAAATGGGGGTCTATTTGCCCCCAATCTTCAATAGGCAAATACGGTGTAAGCTCGTCCAAAAAAGGACTCTTGGGGGTATCGCTTCGTGCCATGCAAAGCCGGTATGGGGATGTTTTGTCCTTTTTGGCGGAGTACACCATTACATAATTGTCGGTATACGGATCATAATGTACTTCAGGCGCCCAAAACCTGCCGCTTCCGTATGATGTTTCCGTTTTTCGATAAACAAACCCCAGCGGTTCCCAATGCTTGAGATCTTCGGAAGACCAGGATCTAAATCCCTCTGAACTGTCCGTGGTCCCATATAAATAATACCTGCCATCGGTTCGCAAAATATAAGGATCCCCTAACAAAAGCTGCTCAGGCGCTACAGGATTCGAGGGAACAAAACTTGAAAGGAGTTTCTTTTGGGTATTGCAACTACAGACAACCAAAACAAGGCTCCCCAACAGGCATAAACAAAACTGTTTGGTAAAGTACAGGATTCCCATTGGCAAATATTGAAAAAGGTTAAGAGTCCTTTAAAAATAGTAAAGGTGTCACTGTTCGGCAATACTAGCAACACCATACAAGCGGTATGATTTTTATGGTATAGCACCCTACATATGGGCAACACTACGCCAAGGCCCCGATATAAAACTCTTCTAAACTAGTGCACCTGTATGCCCTATTTCTTTTAAGACGCAAGGAAATCTTTTTCACCCCTGTAGACAGTTTGTAGACACCTCTTTGTGAAGTGACACCGCTATTTAGCGTTCTTTTGAACGGTAGGCTAAAAAACCTTCCTTGCCAATGGTTATTTTTCTTTCGGTCATCACTCCTCGCCCAAAACTAAAAAAAGCAATCAACCCTTAATCGTTTCCAGAATGATTCCAAGAATACAACTATTCGAGTTCGAAGACCTAAAAAAATGTCCGGAAATTTTGCGTAACTATCTCACCGACTTTTTGGAACATATTGCGGTAAGGTTTCGTTTTTATGACGATCTGATACCGGTTCTGATAAAAACACTTCATCATTACGAGCCCCTTCATCTGGTCGATATCGGGTCCGGCGGAGGTGGCGGAATGTTTGCGATCTATCAGGCATTGCACCCACGCTTCGATTCCCTTAAAATTACCTTGACCGATCTCTATCCAAATATCGATGCCTTTGAAAAACAACAGCGGCGTTCGAATGGGGCCATTCATTTTGAAGCGGATTCGGTAAATGCGACCAACGTACCAAAGCGCTTGTCCGGTTTCCGGACCTTGTTCCGGTCCTTCCATCATTTCGACCCCCAACTGGGCAAAGCCGTATTGCAGGATGCAATCGATAAAAAGCAGCCCATCGGAATTTTTGAAATTCAAGAGCGTTCTCTAAGCTTTTTACTTTTTTTTGCTATCATTTCTCCGCTGCTCGTTATATTGATGACACCTTTTATAAAACCGTTCAGCATCAAGCGTCTTTTTTTTACCTATTTTTTACCGGTGGTCCCATTTATAGTTTTATGGGACGGTACCATTACCGTTCTTCGAACATATACGCCGGAAGAACTGAGGATCATGGTACGGGAATTGGAAAATTCCGATGATTTTCATTGGGAAATCGGTAAAGTTGGTGCTGGTGTAAAAATGGTCTCTTTTTTAATTGGAAAACCTAACACAGCATAAAAAAATGTGAAATGATGGTCCATGGTACGCCATAGCAACCGAGACAGAGGTCATACATCGTTTTGTTACCTTTTGCCAAAACACTTTTAACACTTCCTTACTTTGAACATAAACGGTATCCCAACGCTTATCCTATGCCTATTCCTATTCGGAACATTAGGCCTTGAAGGCCGACATTTACGCACGGAACGCACCAAGGATAGTTTAGCCCTTATAACGGTGATCCAACATTTCGAATCTCGAAAAAGCCGCGACCTGGACTCGTTAAAGACGGTATTGGCCCAATCGTTGGAAAAAGCAAGAAAACTCCATAGCACTTACTTTGAAAAATCCTTTTTGATCGGACTTTCCACCACCTATAGCGACATCGGGGGAACGGATAATTACGCCAAAAGTATTGCATACGCCATGGAGGCCCTTACCCTTGGAAAACACATTGCAGATGGGAAAACGGAGTTTAACGCACTGATTCAACTGAGTAGTGTATATAGGCGCTTGAACAATCTTCCAAAAGCATTGACCTATGGAATACGTGCGGTCCGAATTTCAAACAACACCGAACGCTTTCAGGATCTTCATCGGGGCATGTCGCGCGGAAACCTGGGCAACCTCTATTTCCGTTTACAACTGTATGACTCCGCAATCGTTTATTTAAAAAAAAGCAAAACAATTCTTCGACCGCTAAACGACCGTTTGGCAAATGCAGCGGCCAACAATATTGGTACGTGTTATATGGAACTGTCCCAAATACCTTTGGCAATACCCTATTTTGAAGAGGCATATGCGGGCTATGAAGAAAACGGTCAACAGCTCTATGTCGCCATGGTGGCGGAAAATTTAGGAAACTGCTACCTCAAATTGGCATCGTACCATACGGCAGAACGCCATCTGTCGGAATCGTTTCGCCTTGCGGAACAATTGGGATCAAAACGACAACAGATGCGATCGGCCATTTACCTCAGCAAATTGTATAACGTTTTGGATCAAACCGATAGCGCGCTATATTATGTCGATTTAGTCGGGCGCACCATAGACTCCCTTGGAACATTGGACGAAAAGTACGAGTACATTAAACAACGGGAACGTCTTCTCGAAAAAACGAACGATTCGGTAGCTTCGCAACTCAAGTACCACAAATGGGCACTTCGGTTAAAGGACAGTCTGGAAAAACACGAAAACATCCCTAAAACCACTTCCTTATTACTAAGTGCCAAAGAGGTATCCAAAACAATACAAATTTCACGGTTCGAAAAAAAGTTGAACGGAAAAAAACGTGTCATTTTAGTCATAGGCTGTGGTATGGCCATATTGGGTATATACCTATTCTTTGTGAAAAGGAAACATGTTCAAAAACAGCGAAAAGCGACTCGAAACCTTAACTCCGTCATTTCCGAAAAAGAGCGCCTAAACCGAAAGGTGACGCGTTATTCGGCATCCATGTCCGTAAATAATGAAATGATGGACCGTCTTTCATTAAAGTTGAACGAAATTGTAAAGGAAGAACGCATATCGGAAAAAACAAAACGTCTTATACGGGCCACTCGAAAAGATATCGGAAGTAATTTGAAAACAAATCAACTATGGGGGGAGTTCTTCGCCCAATTTGAAGAAACGCATCCGGGTTTCACCAAACATTTGGTCACTATTTATAACGTAACCCCGACCGAGCTTAAAATATGCTGTTTTCTAAAAATGAACATTTCTTTAAAGGACATGGCCAGCATGATGCATATCCAATATGCCAGTGTTCGCCAGGGACTGTTTCGTCTCAAAAAAAAACTGGGCCTGCCGAAAGATCAAAGCGTTTTCGAATTTATACATTCCGTTTGAACACTACGGAAAATTATCCCTCTGGAACTTCCCAAAAAATGGAATACCGTTTCCCTCCTCAGAAATTTGAGCCCAATACCAGGCCAACAATTGTGATGCCCAAAACCAAAATAACATCCTGTTTTAGGGTAAATAACACTGAAACAGCTTATTAAAGGCATTGTTACAACTACTTTCGTTCACTTCTTCAGTGCAGTACAGGCCAAAACCCTTAGCGAATTCGACCATATTTGTTTCGTCGGCCAGGTATGTAAAAAACGACATGTGCAAAAACGAAACGTGCAAAAAAGTGCGGTTGTTTTACTGCCCCGTCGGGTGAAACGCCCTGTGCCGATTTACTCCACCATTTTGACCGTTACCAACCATGGACCGAAGCTTTAAAAAGCCTAAGCCTACAAACATCTGCCCAAGAAATTTTACGACGGAGAACTACTAATAAATCCATATAAGAACATCATTCATTTAATACTATATAACCATGAGAACAAAAAAAAGGTTACAGCTATTGACGGTATTCGCAATAGCAATGCAAAGCACAATAATTGGATTCGCTCAGGAAGGGAACATGGAAACCGCTACGGCTATGGACTATAGCGGTCCAAATGGAAACGAAATGTACCAAGAAACCAACAGTGAAACATTCGACTCCCATGCCGTAACTGCCGCTCTGCCCAAGCCATTGGAAAAACGACCGGAGGCAAAAGCGGCACCGAAAACGACAAAACGAAGAAAAGTGCAGCGGGGAGACTTTAGAAAAAGTATTGCCAACGCGGCGAAGGCAACAGAGACCTACCGGGTACTGGGAGAAGATCGCGGCGTACTGGTCTTAGGAAATACGGGTGCAAACCGCAGTCCCGGCAGTAGTTTTGGTAAAATCGACTTTTTCCATGGTGGGACCTACAATACCACGTTTGCCTCCATATTTGCCGCTCGGGCCGGGCTGAACAAAACCGGAAAGTTGTATTTCCAAACTCGGGACGGGGGGAATTTGGAAACGCGAATGGTAATCACGGAAAATGGTAATGTAGGTATCGGCAGATCGGCGCCCGGTGTGCGTTTGGATGTCAACGGTAGTGTACGATCCAAAGCGGGCTACCGCGTCGGCGAGTCGTCCTTTAACAAGGATCAAGGTGGAGCACTGGAGCTTCGCGGTGAAAACGCCTCTTCAACACCTTACATTGACTTTACCAGAAGTGGAAGCGGTGATCGAGATGCACGCCTTTACCTTAGAAACCGAGAACAGTTGGTATTGGACGGGTCAAAGCTAATTTTAAGGGACGGGTTTATTGCCAAATCCGGAATTATAAAACTTAACGTGTTCGCGGACTTTGTGTTTGATAAGGATTATGATTTGCCTACGCTAGAAGAAGTTGAGGACTATATTAACAAAGAAGGGCACCTATCGGAAATCCCATCTGAAGCGGAAGTGCTTGCGAACGGTTTGGATATGGGAATGATGGATGTAAAACTACTGCAAAAGGTGGAAGAGTTAACACTATACATGATCGAACTCAACAAACAGGTGAAAACCCTCCAAAAAGAAAATCAAGAGTTGAAGAAAACGTTAAAACAATAAACATATGCCAACTACTAGAGAACGTATCAAAAGTAGAACAAGGTGCGGCATGCGAAAAATGTTGCCCATTACGATACTGGCAATGGGGCTTTTATATATGAACCAAACGACTGCACAACAGGCTCAAAACACTTCTTTTGAGGGTTGTGAAACACCCCAACTTCAAATAGGGGTTCGTGATGCGGTAATTATCGACAGCCCTACCTTGACCATCATAGCGATGTCCGAAGAATCGGGTGCCAAAGCTGATTTTTCGAGCAAGGATGCCCCAAAAGTCATTGTGTACCCAAACCCAGTTAGAAATGAACTTACGGTAGCCACTTCTTCGGAAAATCCCGTAAAACGTACTGTTTTTCAAGGGCTTGATCAAAAGACCTTTGGCGTACGAATTGCCAGAAAAACCGAAAATACCGTTACCTATAGCGTGGCACACCTGCCTACGGGCACCTACATTGTTCGGATTTTTTTTAGAAACGGAACTTCCTTAACCAAGAAAATTATTAAGCTATGAAAATGAATAACTTTAAGGGATTGCTTTTCGCAATTGGAATTCTCTTACTACTACCTTCAGGAGGTCATTGTCAAAGAGACGGCGATGCCCTTATCCCTAATCCGCTTCAGAACAAAGTATTGACTTCTGGTTTCGGTTTTACCGGAAGCAGTGTAAATACATCACTTGGAAAGGGCAACTTGTATCAGGACACTCAGGGCAACCAAGTTATTCTTATACAGGACGGTCTTGGTGGAGCCATCATCAAAGGAGACATTAACAACCCGAATGTGAACGCGATTACCAACTATATCGAAGTTAGTCTGTCGGGTTTATCAGACCTTAGTGCCAAACTTTATTTTGGCTGGCAATTGGAAAATACAGATCAAAATATCACAGGGGTCGATATAACCAATCAGAGAGCCGATGTAAAACCGGGTATTTATGAAGAGGGGCTTGAGTATGGAGCACACATAAAAGGAAAATCCACGGTGTTGGGTTTTACAAGTGCACCCAATGGATTTTTAACATCTGGCGACAATGGCTTTGTATTGGCCCCAGTAGCGGCACAAGCTACTATCTTCTATAACGCAGTTTCAGATGTTGCAGGTACGAGGAATAATGGTGTAGATCCTGTTAAAATTTTCGCGGGACTATCGGTTGCTCCCGGTTTTATTGGAAAATCTGGTTCAGTATTAAGAGGTATAATCGATTCCCCGGAAAGTATCGACATACAACAACTCGCACTATTATCTACATTTTATATAAAAAACGTAGCTAACGTAGTTGGGGCACAAACAGGTGATGTTGTTTTTGATATGTCGGCACAAACTTTTGATAGGGGTGTTGTTATTGGATTTTACCAATTATTCAACAAACCCACGATAAAAGGTAAACTGAGCATTGATAGTCAAACCTCTTTTAATTTAGATGCTTATTCCAACGGAACCATTCAAAACAAAACACTGGGAAAATCCTTCAAGTCGGGGGCCAACGCTCCCGGAAACTATAATGGTTCCGACCTTGCAGCACTTATTTTTGACGAGGTAACCTTCGATTTTTATGGTTCGACCGTGCGTTTCAACAACGTAGATGATAATGAGGTGCGCGTGGATGGTGTTTCCATGAGTAAGATTTCAGCTGCCATAGGCTTAGAAAAATTTCGGAAAGAGGCGGGAGATCTTTATAAGGATTTTGCCGATATAAAAACAAACACCTACGAAACTACTGTCGACGATATTACCAGAAATGTAGCGACCGGCGCACGAATTCCATCGAATATCAGTAGTAGCAATAATGCTTCCATTAAGTTTGCACCTTTGGCAAGTTCGTTTACCAACGCTACAAATTTTGAGATAGATCCCAACTTTAGCTTTCCAAACAGTTTTAATAGTCTAAATACTTCAACAGCAGGGCGAACATTCGATTTTAACCCGGCGCTATTGACCCTGGATCCGTATGTGAGTTTCACCTTTACCAGTAGTACTATTACTTTTAAACCTGATTTGGTCCAGGGGAAAAATGGTTTTGAACTTGTACGGGTACCCGAACTTTCATTTGCACCAAACGATATAGCGTCCTTTGACTTTTGGAAATCGTATAATGGTGAGTATCCGTATTCCAATGATGCAACGGAGGTTTTTCGTGAGGTATTCCATAGTAAAACGGATACTTTGCAGCTTTCCGATGTACCCATGAGCATCTCTCAAAATTCTTATATGGAAATCTCTTACAATGCGGCAACGACTGCCAAACGGCTTATAGAGGACCTGATACGATCAAGGAACCCTTTCGAAGCGTTGGGAAACAAGTGGCTTTCGTTGCTCCAGGAAAAGAACCCCGAACTGTATGATCGCCTGATTGAAAGCACAACAAAAGGCACACTTAAAAAAGATTTTGATCCGGATAAAATTGCAATCGTACCAAAACTTGACTTTACCCTTGAGATTACCCCGCGCTTAAAGGTACGGGACAATAAAGATGGACAGGGACAACAGTTTTTAAGGATGGAATATGATATCACCACCATTCTTAAGGAAGCGGTGTTACAGCTTGCCTACGGGGACACCTGTGAAATGGTTCCATTAAAAGGACTTGCCATGGACCAAACGGAACTTTCATACTTACAGGAAGCCTGGGGAGCCGATACCGATGGTGATGGCATCATCGACAGCGGCTATTTGCCTTGGTTGCAAAAGATCATGAAAAATGCGGCGTATGAAACCGAAATCGCTATGGAACTTGGCCTTGATAATAGTTTTAAGCAATTAAATTTAGCATTGTTGCCGGCCTCTTTAGCACAACAACTAAAAAAGGATATCGACAAAGGTGAAACCGCTTTGCAGCCAAAATCCGATTGGTTGACCCATACCAAAACGGTTGTTAAATCAGAAACATTACGCGATGACCATTTAGATTCTTCTAAAGAATCCAATACCGCCTTGGGCAAAAACGTTTATAACGAAATGGTATTCAACAACCTCAATCTGGAAGTCTCCTTTTTGCCGTCCGTAATTGAAGGGAACCTGATTTATTCCCAACAGGAAAAAGTGGAGCGTGAGTCCGAAAAAACAGGGAAGATAAACGCGGGACAAGTAGCGACATCCATAGTTTTTGAAGGTGTCAATTATTTCAACAAGCCCAATTATATGCTAGCGGCACAAGAACACAGTGGTATTTTTACAATCAAAAATACCTCTAACGCGACCCTAACCAACCAAAGGGTAATTGTTACGGTAAAGGCACCCAATGATGTAGGCTTTTTCAATGTAGCCAGTGAAGTTATTTCTTCACTTGGAAAAAACAAAAGTGTAGGTCTGGTTTTTGAATATACCCCTACTTCTTTGGGGACACATGAGTTTCGTTTGCACAGTTACGACGATTTTGGGCAGGTATTGGGAAGAAAGAGCATTACGGTTACCGATAAGCCCGATAAGGCTTTTGATCTTGGCCCGTATTGTGACCTTTCCGTAAACAGCTACGAAAGTATAACTGCGAATGATGGCCTGCTAAAGCTTGGAAACACGGTAAGAGTAGCAAACTTGATAGAAAACAGGGGGTCGCTGACCCTGAAGGCCACCAAATTGATCGAATGGGCTCCAGGTTTTGAGGCAAAAGCCGGTGCCACTGTAAGTGCCACTATTGTTTCTTGTAACGGTATTAAAACGGCGGTACAAAACACTTTTGATTAGTTTTGGACCACTGACGAAGAATAAAGAGCGGCCATATGGGAGTTGGTTGTAGTCAACAATAGATTCGCAACCGGCACAAAAAAGGGCGACATCATACGATGCCGCCCTTTTTTGTGCCCATTATTTAATTGCGTTTTTGGATATCGGTATAAAACAAAACCAACTCGAAAGGGAGCATTCCCTTACCACTATCGTTTTTCTGCTAGCGTTCAAGAGAATTTTTTGAAGCTCTTGGGCAACTAGGGCTTCACAATATTCCATTGCTCTTTTTTAAATCCTGACCGAAAAGGTGAAAACTGCGAACAGGATTAACGACAGATACCAACCGCATTTCTTTGCAGCCCTGAATCAAGTCTCGTTTAAAGTTGCCTTACAAATACCCTTTCAGCGTAACGATAACGTATTTCTTTCCTTAAAACGTACTATAAATGATGAATAGCAGGCATTATAACACGGTAAATCTTGATCGATCTTTATGGGGTATAGACCTATTTATCCCTGCTCAAGCACAGGCAAAAAAACCAAAAGAAGATTGTATTTGCTTACCAATATGGGCCTACATAGGGGAAGAACCGGTACGACCATTTGCAATCAAAAAAATGACGTAAGCGGTATTAAACATTGGCACGATACGTTTAGGGTATTTGCCTTAGAACGGACTATCGGAACAAAAACAACGACCTGTCGCCAGTATAAAAATACCTTCATACCATTGCGCTATGAAATCAACTGCGGCTTAGTATTACTTACACCATATGCGCTTATGTAATATGCTGTTTTCGAGAGAATGAAATACTGCAATAAAGCGTGTGCGCTTCAATTGAACACTTGTTCGGAACAAAAAAAAACCGTAGCAACAGCATTCGTCGCTACGGTTTCTTCGCAAACCAAATCCCCGCTATTTGACCAACTTAATTTTTTGGGTACCATACTCCAACAAAAACAGGCCTTTGCTTAAGTTGCTCACATCTATCGTTTCCAAATCGGATCCGGACAACGTGCCAGACGAAACGGTACGGCCGGTCTGGATATTCGTGATGCGATAAAATTCACTTTTTTCCACATTAATGATGGTAAGTTCATTTAACATAGGATTCGGAAATGCCTTTGCTATCGCAGATGTTGACACTTCGGCAGTTTGTACAGTGGTAACTTGCGGCGCAGCGGCAGTTTGGCCACTGTTTACGGGCTGTAACCGGAAACGTCCCCGGTCTCCCGTAAAACTGGTCGACTTCTGTACAACATCTCCCCCAGATCTATTGGTCGTCGTATGTAAAATTTTACCGGTTCTCCTGTTTTTAAGGAAGAAGAAGTTATCGCCCGCGATCGGGATGGTTTTCCATTGCGTTCGTGTACCGCGAGCGTCACTGGTCAGGGTTTCCATTTGTGCCCCCTCCCTTTTTGAAACAGGTCTAAAATGCAATCCGGTCTGCTTATTTTTAAGATAAAAGAACCCATTGGTCGTCGGAACTTTTTCCCACTTGAACCAGTCGTTCGGGCGCCTATTTGCGGCAATGATCTTTGATTTTCCATTGCCATTTTCAGGTCTGAGGTACTTCCCGCTCTTTTTGTTCCTAATAACATAGTATTCGGCCGTTTCCACTACGGGACCGCCACTGCCCCCCGTAAATTTACCGGTGGCGAACACGGTGGTATTTCGGAATGCGAGGTCGTTTACGCTGTTAAAGGATTTTTTGTTGTCCCGCGCACCTCCATCGTCATCGTCGGCGGCATGCACATCAAAACCGAACAAATCGCCATTGGAAGGGCCGTTTATCCCTATCCCGGACCAGGGTATCGCTATTTCCATACGGTATCCTTTCTCCGTTTCTACTTCTTCTCTTCGGAGTCCGGCGGGAAGCGTGCTGTTCGCCCTGTTTACGGGGTCATTATATCGAAATATCAATTGTCTGTCCAACAAATCGTAGGTGTCGCTTTTCTCATTCCCCGGATCTAAATAAATTTCAATGCCATCGTCGTTAAAAGGCGCATCGGAATCCTTTATGAGTACATCGTCCACAACATCTACTAGAAAATAAAGTGCATTTTCATCCCAGGCCGTTTTAAAGGTGACATCCAGATCGGAGGGCGAGACCACCGCATCATTGCTAGGGCGTATCACCCTATTCAACGTTCTGGACCCGATACCGTTCCAAATATCGTCTTGGCGACCATCGATTTCCGGTGCGGTCCCAATAAAAGGAATATCAAAAGTACGGGATATGGTAATCGTTGCGTCCCTAACATCGGTATCCCCGTTCGCATCGGTAGCCGTAATCCTAAAGTTAAATTTTCCCTCTTCGGTGGGAACGCCAATAATCCTTCCATCGGAGAAAGACAGTCCTCTGGGCAGACTACCCGAAGTCTTTGACAGATTTACCGGTAGGTCTCCACCGAAAACGACTATTTCCGAATCATATGTTTTCCCTTGAAACCCGATATTTAGTGAATCCTTTATTAAAATAGGTTTCTTATCCACATTGCCCGCAATCACGTCCAGCAGCGCCCTATACTTAAAATCACGATTTTTGTCGGTAACAATGTCCGTAGTACCCCAAAAACCGCTTCTATTATAAAACTTATGGGAAGCAAAATACATGAATTTCCTTCCTCCATTGGAGAAGAAGCCGTCCACAATATTCCGTTTCAACAAATCCCCCATTCTTCTATTGCGTTCAGCCCGTATGCGGTTTTCTAGGTTTGTGGTGAAGTTCGGTCGAAACCCCGGAGCTCCCTCATAAGCATCATAGTCAACTTCATATTCCTCGGCAAGGTCTGCGAATTCATCATATCTTGGAATCCCGGCATTATAGGCATTTAAAATTTCATTGACACTGGCGCCTTCCTCTAAAACCACAAAATCAGGTCCTCCAAAATATCCGGTAGTAGCAATGGAACTAATGTATTCTTTTGGTGGACCAAAATTATCCTTGATATAATTTAACATTGCGCGAGTGGCATTTAACTTCCCTCCAGCCGCATCAAAAGCCGGCCTACTGCTATAGAAGGCCAATACCGGCCGTATTCTTCCTCCTATTTCGCCCAGTCCCTCTTGTTTAAAAATCTGTCCGATTTCCACGGTACGCCTGGCAAATCTTCGGGCCGCCCATAAGTTATCATTAGAATCCCCATCCAACAGTACTCCATCATCATAGTCAAGATTACCAATGCCGTTACTAACATCCTCCTTTGCCTTTTGAAAATTCCATGCGGTTTGGGAAAAAGTAAAATTCCAAATCTCATTACTATATTCAAGGTAAAGGGTCGTTTGCTGTGGAATCTCTCTTTTTAACAGCCTTGCCAACTCCCTCACATAGTTGTTGTTTGCATGTACCGGAATATTGATCCAAGCATCTTTACCTGTAATCTTAATAAATTCGGCGATATTCTCCCAGGGCATGCCACGGGTAGTTTTACCCAAAGCGTCAACCGGGTTTTTACCCGTGGTGGCGTCGTTTTGCCGTGTCGTAAGCCGTTCGTTCCAGCTTACCTCCAAAGGCCCCGTGGGCTGTACCCCCTTGTTTCTCGGTTACTACAAATTTTGCGTTGTTGTTGGTATGCGACCAATCCATAAATCGATACGTATCGAATGGTGCTACAAAACCGATCCATTCGTCGGTAAACAGTTTATTCGTGTTCAAAGGGTACCCAGGTCTGTGGATTTTTAAATCGGTTATTCCGGAATTCAAGGGTGCATTGTTGTTCCGCTGGGTTCCGGTCATTTCTATTGCGAAAAATGGTCGCCCCTCGTCCCTTGGCTTGTAGTCCACTTTAAACGTGGTGGTATTGGTCGCTTCGTTATAGAGCGTATCCAAAATAACGGCTTGGGATGCCTTCATCTTTATCTTTTTTGCCTTTCCCTTAAAAGATGCCCTGTAAATTCCTTCAACATCGAGTTTTGGAGGGTTCGGGTCTTCGGCAGGATCAGGGTTAGGGTTCTCTTCGGTTACATCTTGCCCATTTCCCCTGGTATTTCGCAAATCAAAACAGGTTAATGAAAAATCTGCACGTGGCCAGCCATTATTGTCCAAAGGTACCTCCAAACTAGAATTGGTGGGGTTTTGAAAACCTCTGGTATCCTTAACAACGTCGACATAGGATAAGCCCGATACAGGGTCTCCCAAATTCATGCCGACATCCTGAGCGGTCAGCTCAAATCCGCTAAAAAAAAGCGCGGTCAAAATAACGATCGTCCGTAATTTTCTTTTCATAATCTTCAAGATTTTTAAAATGTTCGATATTAGTATTCCTTTTGTTTTGTGTTAACATATTCAGCGCTACTAATCGGTAAAATCTCAAAATAAACTGTTGCGTTTTATCTTCTCAATATTAAGTTTTATAAAGGACAATGTTATTGGTTTTAACCGTTCCATAAACCGTTAAAATAACGGTTAAACCAGCTGTTTTGGGGCAATTTTCAAGCGCATTGCCATAGAGTACCGCTATCGGAACAAACCCACAACAGATACTGACCAGACAAAAAAAGATACTGAACACCTGGCTATGGTCCGGAATAACAAAAAGGATACGGGCATAGTATCATAAACGCGCCCAAGCCTAATTTTAGGGTAGCTTCGAAACCTATCGTACAGAAAAAAAAGAAACAAGATATGGTTGGAAATGAAGAAAACATGTTCCAAAGTTTACCGGAGTACCGGCGTATCGGTACCGATTATAAATTCGATTTTTTCAGCACTTGGGTTTTGCCCAACCTATGGGAAAACCTAGTAGTCGTAGAAATTAAACGATAGAAAAAACCTAAGAAAATTATAGCGTCCGGGTGACTAAAAGAATGTATCAGCGATCTAAGGTATAGGCTTCGATATATTTTTGATCCAATTCTTCCGAGTCGCCGTATTGCACTCGTAATGCAAGCAACTCTTCTTTGAGCTGGGCAATCACCTCTGCGTAGTCGGGATCATCATAGCGGTTTTTTAATTCTTTAGGGTCGTTGATTCTATCATACAGTTCCCATTCGTCAACATCATAGTAAAAATGGATAAGTTTATATTTTTTGGTAACGATTGCATAGTGTCTTTTTACCATATGAACACTGGGATATTCATAGTAATGATAATATACGGCTTCACGCGTCCAATTTTCTTTTTCCCCTTCCAATAAGGGCATCAAGTTTTCCCCTTGCATGTCGGCTGGTGCGCCAATTCCCGCAGCGGCCAAAAAAGTTTGTGCGAAATCCAGGTTTTGTACCATCTCGTCTTCCGTGGTCCCCGGTCCAATAACATTGGGCCATCGAATCAATAATGGCGTTTTAAACGACTCCTCGTAAACGAAACGTTTGTCGAACCAACCGTGCTCCCCTAAATAAAACCCCTGATCCGAAGTGTATACTACAATGGTATTCTCGGCTATACCACTGTCGTCCAAATAGGTTAAAACACGGCCAACGTTATCATCAACTGAAGAAACACTACCTAAATAGTCCTGCATATACCGTTGATACTTCCATTCCATTTTTTGCCTTTGGGTCATGTTGGGCCAATTTCTTCTAAAATCCTCATTAATGCGGTTCAAAACCGCATCATAAGCGATTTTTTGTTCGTTATCCATACGATCATAATCGTCGTAAAAACGGTCCCTTCTTTCCTGGACCTTGGGTTCGATTGCTTTCATAACATCCCAAGTTTCCGGTTTTACTTTGCTGTCATGGCCGTACAACATATGGTACAGAATATTCATTTCGGCCGTTTTGGCCGCCGAACCCCGATTTTCATAAGCATCGAACAAGGTCTCCGGAAGCGGGAATTTTTTGTTGTAAAATTCTTTAAACTTATCGGCTCTGGGCCACCAGGGCCTATGAGGGGCCTTGTGTAAATACATTAGCATAAAGGGTTTGTCCCTTTGTCGGTCATTTTCCAGCCAGTTTAGGGTCATATCGGTAATAATATCCGTGGCGTATCCCTTTACTTGAACGGTATCCCCTTTTTTTGTTATAAAGTCCGGGTTAAGATAATATCCCTGACCGGGCAAAATCATAAACTCATCGATACCTTTAGGACTGTTCCCAAAATGCAATTTTCCAAAGAGCGCGGTTTGGTACCCGGCTTTTTTAAACAATTGGGGAAATGTGGTCTGAGTCGTATCGAATGGGGTTCTATTGTCTATTTTACCATTGATATGACTGTGTTTCCCTGTGAGGATAACCGCCCTTGAAGGAGCACAGATCGAGTTTGTGACACTTGCATTGGTAAAAATCATGCCCTCTTTAGCAATACGATCAATGTGGGGCGTACGCAGTAATGTCGTATCATACGATCCGATCGCTTGGTAGGCATGATCATCCGACATGATAAAAATAATATTTGGTCTCGTATCTTTTGTAGGAGACTTTTGGGCATTACCCACCAAAACGGTTGCCAACGAAACCAGCATGGTCAAAACGTTGGGATTGAAACAATTTTTTAGCATCTATAAATGGTTGTTTTATGAAAATCGAAGCAGATTACCAGTGCCTTTCCCTTTTATTATACTTAAAAAGTTCAAGTGGCGACCCCTCCTTTTGAAACAGTAGCTGTGGTAGCCATTAAAAAAGAACTATTCCCTGCTATATATTCCATAGTGTACATTCTTTGAATCCTTTTTGATATCAATACGATGTTGTGTCGCTATTTGCTACTTTTTCATTATATTGAATCACTATTAAAACCTTTTAAAAGTCTCCCTATAGGACAATAATTAACTTCATTTGGGCATGTTTTATGGTATTCCCGCCTATTTACCCTCCACAAAAACGCCTATTATAAGGCATTAAAGTAACATAAAATCATAGAACTTTCTGGCCTGGTGCGCCATGGTTTTGTGATTTGAATCCTTATGCGGGTATCGCATATATCAATGTGCTCCCGATCTGAATGTAAAAAATGAACAACACGGAAAAACTTGATCTGGTCAAAAAAATAATAGATGCAAAGGTTTTCGGTAATTCGGACACTTATGGCAACCTTTTGAAATTTTTGGTCGAATGCTCTTTCGATGCCTATGTTCCAAAAGAGGCCGATATTGCCCTGACCATTTTTGGCAAGGAGAATTTTGACTCCGTCCAAAATCCGATGGTTCGGGTATACGTATACAAGCTAAGGAAAAAGCTGGCCTCATATTACGCGACCAAAGGGTTGAAAGACCCTATAAAATTATCGATTCCAAAAGGGGGGTATGCAGTTGTTTTTGAGGACAATAAAAAGGAGAACAACAAAAAAATGGGCCGCAAAGTCCTGATTTTCAGTTCGCTTTTCATATTACTATCGTTTTTTGGTCTCTGGAATTGGAAAGTACATTCCGGGCCAGGGGCGCTACAAAACAACATATTGCTAAATGAAATTTTTTCGGCCCGTGGGGACAAAGCCACACTGGTCCTTGGAGATTTTTTCCTTTGGACAGAGTACGACCCCAAACTGCCCCGAAAGCGGGTTTTGAGAAGTGATAATGTTAAAAACAGAAGGGATTTTGAGTTTTACATTAGTAAATATGGTGATAGCACCATTAAGTACAATCAGTTTCCGCAAACCTCCATACCTTTTAGAAGTAGTCTTTGGACCAATCGGGTCAGTACCGCTTTTGGAAAGGTGAACAAGGAATTTCAAATTCGACCCATGAGCAACCTTGACCCCGAAACTCTTAAGAACAAAGAAATTTTAGCCATTGGATCACTAAACAATCTTTCGCTTTTTTCCACTGTTGGGGTGCATTACAAATTTCAGTACGAGGACAAGCCATCCATACAGTATACCGATCCTCAAAACAAAAGCACCACAATATATGACCCTTCGGTAAACAAAAATAGAGAGGTTACAGATTACTGTTTGGTAACCAAAACAATGGGGCCTTATTCAAAACCATTGTTGGTTTTCGGCGGACTGTGGAACTTTGGTATCGATACTAGTCTAGCCTATTTTACCGATCCAGAAAAAGGAAACGAGTTGAGCAAAGCTTTGAACGCCTCTCAAAACGAGCTTCCAGAATTTTATGAAATGCTGATCGAAGTTAAGGCAATCGAAAACGCCGTTATCAGTTCCCGTATTGTCGGTTTGCATGCCCTAGACTCAATACAGGCTTCCTGGAAATTATAACCGGGGCCCACACCTGTTTCCGTTGCACGTTTGACCTGATTGCGTTTATCCAAAAATAGACCCATAAACCCTAAGATCGGGATCAGCTGTTTCTATTGTTTCTCCGGAAGCGGTTTTTGGGAAACCTAGTCCCTATACTTTCCCATGAACATCCCGTCCCTACCGTTACCATGAAACATTTCTCGGGACTTTTAAAAATTATGGCTTCATAAAAGCAGGTCATGCCCAATGCCCACAATTTCCCTTTCTTGAGGGGCACAATTTCAACAGTTCTTCTTATTTCCAACGCAAAAGCAATTAGCATATGATGGAGTTAACATTTTGAACATTATATTAAATGCTGTTTATCAATTGTTTACAATAAAATTATGCTGTTATTGAGAGAAGGCAACATTCCATTTTAAAAAACCGAATGGTTCTTGACAGCCAAAATCAACTCGCCAGGAAAAAGTATAAAACAGTAGGTTTAACGGTTTACGCAACGGTTAATATCCTAAAATTAAATTAAAAAAGTTCTTAGACTTGCTTCAGCATTATGAAGTCTATTCGCCATAGCTTTATCCCATATCACTCGATAGGCGAGCGCTATTCGGAATTATAAATACGGATAAGTCCTAGGCCCCGCCCATTCTTTTATCGTTATAAGTTATATGGCGTAAAAGACCATAGCAGCGCACTCCACAACAAAAGGACCTTTTCAAATGCAACTCAAATTTGGATTAAAAAAAAGGATTATGGAAGCAACTCTTTATGATGGCCTAGTGAACCAACGTACACCAAAGTACCTGCAACTTGCCAACAGTATTAAGTCTAAAATTTATACAGGCACCCTAAAGGAAGGGCAAAGGCTCCCTTCAATAGTAGAGTCTAGCTTAGCCTATGAACTATCGCGAGATACCATTCTTAGGGCATATAAAGATCTACATCGCACCGGATTGATTACTTCGGTATACCGCAAAGGATATTTCGTAAGTTCGGCCAAAAACAAGCCCAATTCAAGAAGCATTCTGATATTAATAAATGAGTATACCAGTGCGAATCGCATTTTTTATCAAACCCTGTGCTCCAACATGAGCAAAAACAATATTTACATCGACGTTAAACAGTACTTTAACGATACCGAAAAACTTGAAAAAATCATTGATGAAAAGGGAGTATACTATCATAAATTTTTATTGGAGCCCCTTACCATGGCGACCGAGCGGTTTAAAGCCATTTTAAGGCGCAAAACATTTCGAAATAGAATGGTTTCCATACTATATGAGAAAAATACCTTATCGGACAGTAGGCAAGATGTTTTCTTGGACATAGAACAAGATATCCAAACATCTTTTAAAAAAATTTTACCTTCCTTAAAGGCATACGACGGTTTAAACCTCATACTTCCCGAAAATGAAAATTTTCCATATCAAATCATAAAAGGGTTTTTCAAGCTCTGCGATACGCACTTTTTAAAGGGCAGTATCATAGAGGAAGCCGAAAAAATACACGCTGGAAACGCTTACTTAGTTTTGGATGAACCTTCCTTGTTTCATCTGATGAAGTTGATCGATTCCAATAAATTGGAACTTGGCGCAGACGTGGGTTTGATCGCGATGTTCGAACGAGAGTACTTTCAACATACCTCAAAAAAAATAACCGCCCTCAATTGGTTCAACGATTCCTTATTGAAAAAGGTGACATCAATGCTTTTGACCGACGGTAACGACAGCTTCCATACTGCCGCGAAATTATCGATCAGGGAAAGTTTATGAACACACGTTACTGGCTATAACGTGGTCCTCAAAAAACGTATAAAATCATCGTTCAAAGGAGGTGCAGAAGGTAAATAGCCGTAGCCACGGGGGAAAACGCGCTACATTAAAGCGCATGTAAAAACGAAAATACGCTTTGCTCTTTTGGCAGGCGTAGTTTCTTTTTAATGCGGTAAGCACTTTGTTTAATACTGCTGTGACTAACGTTGAGCAGTACCGCTATTTCTTTATAACTAACGTTCATTCGAAGAAAACAACAGATTTTGAGTTCCCCGGGCGACAGTCCAAACTCCTGAACCAATTTTTTGGTGAAAAAGGGGTTCACCGCTTCGAACTGAACAAAAAAATCGTCCCACACCTTGTTTGAATATAAGCTATCAAGGATTACTTTTTCCGTGTTTTTAAGCAACCGAATGGTCTCTTCTGGTGTTTTTTGACGTTGGTTTACCCTTTGCAAAGTATCCTTAATATGATTAAGGAGGCCCGAGTTGGTCGCCAAGTTCGCGGTACTGATTGCAATTTCCCGATGTAAGCGGGATTTTTCTTCTTTCATCTTACTAATTTCCAGCAATAGGTTCTGCTCACGCTCGCGACTCCTAAGACGCAATTTATATGTGTAAAAAAGTAAAGAAGTCACTACCAAAATACCAACAACAAAGAAAATGGGCCACTGCTCTTGGTTCCATTTACTTTGTACCTGTTTTGAAGCCAATCTTACAGGTTTTTTTTGATCGAAGCTAACTGGCACTTTCAAGGCATACCATAAATTTGAGGCTTGAAATACTATACGTCTTGCTTCAAATACCTTACTATAATTTCGTTTTTTAAGCCGTTTTCGTTCAACAATGTCCCATATAATCCTTTGTGTCTTTCGGAAACAAAAAATAAAGGCCATCCCATGGCCGTTGGAAAACAATGGAACAACTTCGGTTTTAAAATAGGCGCCCTCAACGAAAAAGCTGTTTTTAATTGTTTCCGAAGCTGTCCATGCCCCTGTTGCAAAAATTAAGGATGCCGTCAAACTTAAAATCGCCGCGCTATTTTTTAAAGTGTTCCTATAGTTTATTTTTAATGGCTTGAAACTAGGTCCGATACAAAAGCGGTTTTTCCTAATTTCGCCCTGCTTGCCTTTTTCTTCATCTTGTAACACAAAGCTCAATATTTAACAGTTGTACCGGTATTAGCTATTTGGCTGAAATTAATTTTTTAAAAGGGCATTGCTGGTATGTCCTGGCTTGCTTTTATTTAGCTATAGTGGAATCCCTGCCCCAAAGCCATGGCACCCTAATTGACGGCCAATCCTAAAAATCGATTTTCCATCTACCGTTTGCCGTACGATATCCCATATCGGTCCGGTGCATAGCACTCCGAAGGATCCAGTGCCTTTTTCAAAATTTTGAGTAGTTCAAAACGGACCGTTTGCCGATGTTCTTCCAAGCCCCAGCTCATTAAACCGCTTCTGTACGGCGGGTAACCATTATCATAAATTGTTTTAACAAGGGCGCTATGCAATGCCATGGCCCTGGCGGCTTCTTCTTTATTATTTTTATCAAAAAAAATACCCGACAAAAAAAAGGAGGTCCTGTCGTTCAGTTTTGTGATGCATCCACAAAAATTGAAACGGTACTTTTCATAACTATCTTGGAATATTCTTAGCAATTGCATGGCATGTTCACCGGTAGTGGGAAAAGTGGGGGCCAGCCATATAATGCCGCAGTTATCGGCTGCAGGATCCCTAAATACGGTGCCGGGAGATTTATTTTTGAAATAGGCCGATTTAATAATTTTCCATGTGGGGACCCCTCTTACCACATTGAACATTTCGGGCAATAAGGCTATGGAAGCTATCGGTTTGTCCGTAAAAAGAGGTTTTAGCCAGCTTAAAAAACGCCTCTTATAGGACCCGGGGCCGGATCGCTCATAATTTGTTACGAACTTCCCAATGGTACGTACCTTTTTGGCATCGAAAAAAGATAGCTTTCCAAAGTCCCGGAAGCTTTTTTTTAGCTGTTTTTTTCTAAAACCCATTTCCTCCCGACTTTCTGCATAGATACTTCCCACCATTGCCCATGGTGCAATTCGGTATTTCCTATAAAGTTCTTTTAATACCGATTCTTCAATGTTTCCTTGCCGCGCCGAGGCACTTAAGTCTTCATTGGTCGCAATCACGGTCAGCATTTGAAAATCGTTCACCATGTGCGGGTGTCCCTGAACGATCTTTTGTAAGCTTAATGTTCGTAGCACATCTATCACCTTGGGCAACACCTTCTTATTTTTAAGATCGAGAATGAACAATTGTGTATGCTTTGGCTTTGGCATAAGCCATATCCCTATTTTAGTAACGATCCCCATATTGGATTGTGAAAAGAGTCCATCAAGGAACGGTCCGTGGGCCCATTTATGGGTATGGAAGGTTTTGGATTTTTTTGCCTCGTCCTGATGAAGGATCTCCCCGTTTGGTAGAACCACTTCCATGCCGCATACGTTCCCAAAATGGTCTCCGTATGGTGTATATCCGATACCCCTTTCAACCGCATTTCCCAAAAGACTTCCTTTTGGAGTGCTATCGGTACAATCGATCCACAAGTTCGTTTTAAGTTTCGTTAAATGGTCGTTTAATTGTTGTTGGGTAACTCCAGGCTCAATAACCGCATATGCCAACTCCGTATTGACCTCGATAATTTTGTTCATACGATCTAATAGCAGTACAATAGCATCTTTTTCAAGGGCGTTCTTACTCCCATACCCCCAATTGTTACCCCCGCTAAAACACCAAACCTTGGCATTGTTCTTTTTTGCAAGCACAAAAATTTTTGCTATTTCTTTTTTGTTCAACGGCCGTACGATAACTTTTGCCAACTGCTGCCGGGGAAGCGTGTTCTTCGAATGTGCAGTTGTAAAGTCATAATCCGCTTTTACATAATCCGCACCAACTATTTTAGCAAGGGAGCACATAAGCGATCCTTCTTTTGAGCTACTGTTCCGCATGGTCGTTCATAAGGTTTCGGTTACACAAATGTTTTCCATATTCCGGCAATCCCCGCCAATGCATTTAAAATACGGTCGCCTTTTTTAAACCGTTTCACTAGCGCCGTATTTTCGGTTTCATCTTCCCTTTCGGCATAGCGCAGCAGGTTTTTGGCAGCAGGCGTAAGGTTTTCCCAAATAGCTTCCGGTACCACACGCCTGTAATCGCGATCCGTGCAGCTTGTTTCGTCCACGATACGGCCCAAAAGACTTCCTATGTTGATGAGTTTCTTGTTCTTTGTTGCCCGACCCTTATTCCTATATTCGAGCGCTTTTTTGGCGACACGATTGGCTGTTTTTCGATTCGGTACCGGAATGCTGATCTTGGGAAGGGAAAAGGAACTGGGAGCTGCTTTGTACCATAATGCCAATAACGGTCTATAGTGCGTTCCGGTGTGGGCGGTACCTCTATGGATCATGCGTTGGTCCCTAACAATTACGGAACCGGCAGAACAGGTCAACCGTTTGGGGGCGATATTGTTGATCGCCCATTCCATCTCCTTTTTTGAATATTTTACATTTTCTTTGGTAAACGATTCCAATGTTTTGTTACGTGCCAGTTTTCGATGTGTTCCGGGAACTACCTCTAAAGGGCTGTCCGCTTCGGTAACATCCCTTAGCGCAATATTGACCGTCAGGGCCAAGCGCTCAAAATCTTGATGATAACTTTGGAAGCTGGCACCGGGAAAAGGGGTGTCCGAAGCTAGCATAACGGCAACACAATCCTCCCCAAGTATTTTTTTGACCACCGGTAAAACGATCGGATTTGCAAAAATATCCGCGTTCAAGAATGTTTCGGTACTCGGCAGATGCATGTTCCATCTGTTTTGATCATGATTTCCGCCCTCCGGTCTAAAATCACGCCCTATCCTTTTATGGGATTCCATGTCCGCATCTATTGGTACAATACCCAAACGCTCCATTTTTTTTCGAAGGACCTTATCATAGTCGGTTCTAAGGAGATTCAAGTGTTCCGCAGAAAGTACGTTGTCAAAAATTACGTAACCGTCCTCTAAAAACCGCTGGTATGCCGTTTCTAATGTGCTGTTTTTCATAGTTTGTTTGTTTTTTATGGCTTAGCTATAATCTTTATTATTATTCATAGTCGCAGGGGTTGGCCGAGGCTTCGGGCAAACCGGATCACAAGGCCATAAAACCAAAACCGTTATCTGTTGGGTACTTGGCATGACATGGGCTTATATGAAGAAACGTAGGGATTGGATAAAAACACAAAAACGGCCGTCTACAAACTGTCTACGTTCAAGAAATTGCATACTGCCATCGTAGTCGGTGGTTTTGAAAGAGCGCGCTCCAATTTTTGACGTAGCCGTATTCCCATTACGCTTCTGTATGATCGGGATGTTAGTATTAATTGCATATATACCCCTACCGGTCTTTACGCTGTTATTTGTTTTGTTTTTATACCCCATACTTGCCGGGTGCCAATATGCCGTTCGGATCAAGGGCATCCTTTACTCTTTTCAACATTGTCTTTAGCGGAAGTACTTTCGGCACTACCGTAGTATAGTTGCCAGAACCCGAGCGATATGCGTAGTACCCATTTTCAGCCAATAGTTTAACAATACTGTTATAATCATTTTCCGCCTTTTGAATGGCTTCGGTAGTATTGGGGTATTGGATTTCGGAAATCATTATTAACGCCCTTGCACTGATGAATGTTAGCGTTACCCGAAAGCCATACCCTTTCGCTTCCAACGCTGTTTTGGTCAACGAAACCAGTTTTCTTACCGCTTTGGGCTCGGCTGTGGATACGGCCGAAATCCATTTAAAACAGTTCTGGCCCTTGCCAAGATGCATGTTCCCTGAATTTACGTTCAAATCGCCCATCAGTTCTTGAACATAAGATTCGGTCGGTCGGCCTTTTTTTAGGTTGACCGCCTCTTTTAAAGATGGGTAGGCCGATAGGGTACAAACGTATTTGTTGATCAAGCCCAAAAGTTTAAGCCTATTATCGGTCACTTCTATGCCCTTTCCTTGAAGTTTTTGCTTTCTAAATGCAGTCTGAATAGTCTTTTTCCGGGCTTTTGCAATCGCTTTTGGCCCCGACAGTGAAATACTTACGTTCCATGCTCCGGTTTTATTGGTCGCTCCCGGTCGTTCTAGCCGTTCTTTATTCGCAATATGAACGCAACTGTTTAATACACCGGACGATTTTAACGTACGTACTACCTCAACAAGCGGTTCAAGGCCTTCTTCTTTGGAAGCAAAGTAAACAAACATCGAAAAATATGCTGGCCTGGGTTGTAAGGCCAAACTGAGCTTGGTTACAATACCGAAATTGGATTGTGTAAATAACCCATCAACGGAAGGTCCCATACCATGCCTGTAAGTCGTTTTTAAAACCCCGGGATAATCGCCAAAACCGGTACGCATCAATTTACCGTCGGGAAGCAATACTTCCATACCTAAAATACTATCGAACCGGTTTCCATAATCGGTATGGCCAAAGCCACGTTCAAGCACGTTTCCCACCACACTTGGGTGCCGGCCCGCGCCGGTAACGTCTATCTGCAGGCCAGAACCTTTTTGCTGTAAATAATCGTACAATTCTTGTTGCGATACCCCTGGTTCCAAGCTTACAAAACCCAATTCCTCATTCAGCTCCAAAACTCGGTTCATAAGGCATAGGTCAACGATTATTTGTCCCTCATGTGTCCCTTGAGCGGCACCATACCCAAAGTTTTTTCCCTTGGATATTGGGTAGAGTTGTAGCCCATTTTTGTTGGCCAACACCAATAATTGTCGTAGTTGGTCTGTTTTTTGGGGATAAACGATCGCCAACGGCAAAACGTATTTACCGCTTAGGGAGAACGAGTAACGTTCCATTGAACCACTATCACAACGCACCCCGGCTTCACCGAAAAGTACGATCAGTTCCCCATAAACTTTATCAAAAAAAAGAGGAGTGTCGATCGGTTTGCCATGCAATTTGTTTTCATGTGAATTTATGTCCATACCGTTTTCTTTGAAGGAACAAGAATGGGACGAACATTTTCAAAAACCTTTGGCTCTAAAATTTCATCATATTTTTCATAAAGCTTGAAAACAAACTGTTGTTCATCTCTTTTAAAAATAGCATTTGACGCTGCCATTTTTACAAAAAAATGAGTATAAATATTTTTATCAAAAACGGAAAGAATCTGATTTTCCTTTGGTAATCGAAGGTTTTTGAAGTCCGTTATAAAAAAGAAACGATGCAAATCTTTATGGCGGGCCTTACCATGGTACTTTTTGAAATAAGTACGTTGATATTCATTCAAATCCAAAAGCATAGGTACGGCCAGATGCCCGTTTACGGTATCGTACGACCTCACTTTTCCGATGCGCTGAAATAAAATAATGTGTTTGTATATGAATTCATGAGCAGGATTAACGGTGATCACCAAATCGTCCAACCGTAGATGTTTTTTGGCGTAACGAGACATAAGGTTATTCATCATCATCGGCAACAACTGGTTTCCTTTTCGAACCGCCGGTTCACTTGCAAAATTGCCTACCTCTGCAATAAATCTTCCTTTATTGCGAAGCCTATCCAGCTCATTTTTATATAGCGAGTCCATAGGAAGGCCCATTTCCGAGTCGGTAAAAACACTCATCGTTATCACGACACGATCCTTCAACTTACCAACAAACGTAGTGGAAAGGGGGTGTGCATGTTGTTGCATTAAATGCATCCCACTGGTTTTTGGATGTATGAACCCCTTTAAACGATAGGCCCTGTAAATCAATCGGAACGCTTGCTCCAGTTCTTCCAATTCAGTAGCTATCTTAAATGTGAAATCTAAAAGTGGTGCATCGGGAATATTTATTTTTTCTCTAATTACTTTTCCCTTTATAAATCCGGGAACATACTTTAAAAAGCGTTTTTTTTTCGTTCTCATAACATTGACTAAAGATTATTATAGTTCATCTATTTAGGTACGAAAAGGTTAACGACACCATTGCGATTGCCATTAAAACAAGTGGTATACAAATGGTAACGGACTACAAGAAAAAAGCCAAATTTGTTGAAAGCCAACTATTTACGGACGAAGCAAATTTCACTGCCTAGATTTCTTAGGACCAAAAACAAGGGGGCACAGGGCTAACATTACTGGATAGGGCCTTATAAAAAGTTTGGAAAAAGGGGGAATTGAGAACTATGAGGTTCCGAAGAGTATCAGGTGCCCTGGGGTGACACAAACTTCTGGCCAGAATTTTTTAGGAGGCATGCTAAAAGTGGATCATCGGTTTTTCAATTCGAAAAAACCTCGGCCAGATCCAGACTTAGCGAAATACGAAAATTATCCCTGACCTGATTTTCCGCCTCGGACAGCCCGAGTAAAAGGGCCATATCAACGGCAACAAACCTGCTTCGAAAACCGGCCCCTAAAGAAGTAAAGGAGTCCGTTTCACGGTTTATTCCCCTGGAATGGCCCATTCGCAAGGCAATTTTTTCTTTTAAGGTATACTCCAAACCCAACGCGGCGATGCTGCCTTGTAAGCCGTAATTCAATGAATTCCCGCTATTGTTTTCCACATAGGAATCGACTAATGTTTTATACTCCGAGCTAATGGAGAGTACCCGGTCCTGATCAAAAATAAAGTCGAAACCGACACCTAACCGCAACATAGATGGGGCATAAATTTCGATATCCTTCTTATCCGTATCGGACTTCCCCCTTAAGTTGGATAAACTAAAGCCCGCCCGCCACCTGGCGTTATACTTCTTGTAAGCGATTTCGTTTCCGTAGTAGGATCCGGAAACATCGATTCCGTATATGCCGGAAGAGGAGGCTTGGTTAAAACCATCTACCAATGGCGCCTTCCCCCTCAGGGAAACAAAACGCCCTCCGACCGACATGGAAAACACTTGGCTCAACCGCAACGCATATGAACCGGCTATTGCAGCTTCTTGGGTGGGCCGTACCGTACCTAGATCGACGGATCCATTTATGGTATACGCGTAGTTTTGAAAACTCAATGCATAGGCACTCCGATCTTCGAGTTTGTTGTAAAAGACAAAACTATTCTGGGTAAACTCGTTGAATTCGGCATTAACACCCAGTATTTGCGTAATACCGACCTCAAACTTTCGTTCGGAAAAAATATATTTTGAAGCGTTGGAAAATTGGGAGAAGGCATCCGAGGTCGTAGCGACCCCTACATCTCCCAGGCCGGCCATACGTGCGTCCGTCGCGATGGCCACAAAACCGTCTCGGGCAACCGTTACCTCCGTCTCTTGAGCCGATAGTTCCACTATTCCCAAGAGCAGGAAAATAGCAACTTTTTTTTGGTACCGGAGTTGGTTCATGTAGCACGAATACGCGAATCGTATACTGATAGGCCTTACCTTTTAAAACTGTAATACGGTACGTTTCGTATACTTCATCACTTTTTTAATGTACCCTCTCGCTCAATAGTAGCAAACCGCCGCTACAAGATTTTTGTGGATGCCCGCTTTTTAAGACTTCTTCACGGGTATCGGTCGGTCAAAAAAATACCTTGGCTATAATGGTCGATAACGTAATTTTGGTCCGGGAAGCGTTATCTTTAATGATGTGGTCTCAATCGACTTTGGATATCAAAAAAATTATTACTTAACGCCTATGAAAAAAGAGAAAACGCCCCCAAAATGGTTGCAAAAAGCACGTGAAAGCTGGGACAATACCGGCACAAAAAGACCTCCTTTCGCTATAAAACCCGAAAAGGGACAACGTTCGGTTTGGGACTTTCCTCGTCCACCGATTATCGAAAAGCTGGATAAACCCGTATTGGTAAAACATGCGGGAAAGCTGATCGCCACGACAAGAAATACATTAACGGTACTGGAAACTGCAAGTCCGCCCACATATTATCTTCCCAAAAGCGATATCCATATGGAATTGCTGATCCTTATGCCACAAAAGACCTCCCTGTGCGAGTGGAAGGGTGCGGCACTGTATTGGGCACTGAAAACCATGCCCGACCGACCGGTGGCATGGTCGTATCCGAAGCCCTTTCAGGAATTTGCGGCGTTACAAGATCATCTGGCCTTTTATCCACAACAGCTTGAATGTTACGTAGACGGGCAAGCGGTGACCGCACAGGATAGCGAATTTTATGCCGGATGGATCACTCCCGACCTTACCGGACCCTTTAAGGGAGAAAGGGGAACCGAACATTGGTAATACCATTTTAAGATTATTTCAGGGGTGGTAGTAATCTTTTGGTAGTCCGCTATTTTGGAATCCATAAAACTGCCGGCCGCCAAGTACGACCGCCGACTTGTTGAAGATTTGTAGCTCCGAGTACTCATTGGAAAGGCTTGCCCTAAAATGCATCCTTTTCACGAACGGTTGTGGCCAATGACACGAAATCCCGTTCTATTATTTGTTTCCAACACGCAACAAAGGAATCAGTACCATCAACTTTTAATTATAAGGTATGTTGATGTTTCTGTTAGAACAGCAAAAACATCATGATCAGTTGAAAAATGGCAAATAGCCAAATGCATCGGGTAACATAGGAATACTCGGTAAAAATAACGTCCAAATTCAAATCAGATGAGCGTTTCTGTTTTTGGGGAAACTTTTTCATAGCGCATCATTTAGGGTTGTGGAGATAAAACAACCCTAGCTATAAAACTCCCGTAAGCATGCCAAAAAATCGTTGAAATACCCTTTTTATCCTCTAAAAAGAGGACCGATAGCAGTTTTATGATTGGCCAATTTAAACGGTTGCACAGTCAATTGCCGTATGTAATGTTCTTTGAGACATCTTTACGCGAATGCCGGCCGTCGCTCGTCGAGTATTTCTTGGTGCCGATACTAACAAGGCCTCCCTTCCGTTATTTTAGAAAAGACCCTATGAAGAACCACTATGCCTGTTTGGCGCTTATGGCCAGCATTTTTCTGTTTGGCTGTAGCGAAGAAAATGATAGCGAACCGATGCCCCTTTCAGTACCGTCAGCGCTTGACAGTACGGAAGAAGCCACGGACACGGAAGGCAATCGTTACCAAGTAGGTTTTAATCAGGTAAGTGCCATCAACCAAGATCCTTTTGTTCGTAAAAGCACGGCTGCCGGAGAAACCTTATGGTATTTGGAACACGAAAAATCGGAGGTAGATGGTAGGGCCACCCATATTTTTATCGATGCCGACGATATGCCATGGGTAGTGTTCAGCGTAGTCGGTGGCAGCTATAGCGAAGCGTACATTACCGAGAGGGAATTAGCTTCGGAAGCCGCCTTCGGTGGAGTTTATCAAGGAGACTACGGTAATGGTGGAGGGCCACAGGTATCCATCGTTGCACGCCTAAACCCCGACACCGGAAAAATAGAAAAAGCCTCTTACGTCACTGCCCGAAAGACCGATGGAAAAACCAATGGACTAAAAATCAAAAGTTTGGGCATGGTCGATGGTAAAATAGCCTTTGATGCCGAAGCGGTCGCCTGGCCGCCTACCATAGGCAGTTCTTACGAGCGGTATCCGGATATTACGGATGAGGACCGGGTAGACGGTGTTTTTAACATGTACTACGAAATGGATACTGATCTAAAACAGATCATTACCGCGGAATTGCAGAACTGACCGGATATACCATACCCAGTTGGTGGACGCGAAGGTAATCGCATGTAAACCGAAGCAAACGCCACATGGAGCATTTCGGCCAAAACAGTTCTTTTTTGGTCACCAAGGCTATTCTTGGCCATACCTATATGTTTACCGAACAAGTTGTCCCTAAACTACGATACCATCGATACATTGGCGCCACATTGGACGGGAAGCGCCCCATTGACCTTCAAACCATGGTCGTCCTGGTCACTTTCCATTGCCCCTCAAGGGTAATGAAAACCAACAGGCCCGTAAAATATGCGACGACATCCAAACCGTCCGATGTATATCGGGGAGCAAATATTGGTAACAGGTATTCAAAATAAAAAGAAAACAATAGGGTAAGCGTTATCTTCAGCGTCAACGGAACTACTATTGTTTTATCGGACCGAACAAACCGAACACTATACTGACACATTTTTAAAACGATGGGCATACACAAAAAGTCGTTCAGATAATTGTTGACCAACTCCGGCACATACCATCCAAACCTTTGGGCCGTGTACGTGCATAACGCACCGACCAAAAAAATAGGGAAGTAAAAGGTTTTAATCGCTTTCATGGCATACGAACAAACACTATTTATTTCGAAAAAAATGGTTAGGCCGCAATGTAGCCGAATACTAGGGCGATAAAAGAGCCGATAGCCAAAACGATGGTCCAGATGGAATAGAAAAATTTGGCCACATACCGAATCACAGAGTTTTCATGTACTCTTGCATTTTCAAAAAATAGGGTCACCTTATTTTTTTCAACGCTTTTTTGCTTTTGAATTTTCTGTTTGGCGTCCTTTTCGCGTTTTAGTTTTCGCTTTAGGTTGATATTGACGATTTCCCCGCAATTTTCACAGTAGTCCCTGTTCAGGTTGACCGTTCCACAATTTTGACACCTTCGATAGGTTTTGTTTTTCATAAACTAGGTCTTGCTAACACTATAGATCCAACGCAAATTTTGGAAGCACTCCTGTTTTTTACAAGCAACTTCCAATAACGCGAATACAACTAAGGAGTTATCGGCCTTTGGAAGTTCGCCTTTCAACAGCCCTGCTATACTGTTATACCATTTCCGATGTTAAATTACGCAAATAAAAACCAGGGATTTTTTGGGTAGGCGAAAAAGAAAATCCAAAGCATAGCAGTAGCTATGGTTAGATTTTATTTTGAAGCATACACGGAAAAGAACAATTTTTAATGGGTAATTTAATATCAGAAATGGCATTGATCTAAGATAAAGTCTTTTCATTGAAACCGGTTTTCCCTTATTGATAATTTCCGATAAGAATATCAAAAAAAAGCACCGATTTCCATTCTAAGGCAGAAAACGGTGTGTTCGCCAATGATTTTGAACACGTTCGAACTGGAAAGTACAAGTGTTTAAGGGAATGTCGTCATTGCCTTGCAGGACTGTTTCGGTACCTGGGCAAGCTTCTGGTTTAGGAATAAGATAAGAAGATTTGCGTGAAGACTTCTAAAATTAGCGTAAACGGGGGCGCTAACTATAGGTTTTACAAAAGGAAATACAAAATGCATTTTGGCTGTACAGGCCATCGAACCGATATCCGTTATGAATAAAGGAACATACGTGAAGCTATACGTTTTCGGACCGGTTAAGGAAATGTATTCAAAGCGGTAAAAAAAGCAAAGAAAGGGAATCTAGCTAATGAGTACCAAAAGCAAGGAAAAGGTAAATGTAGTCAGTACCATTAGGCCATAGATCATGTTCGCTTGATTGGCATGTATCTTTTCAATTTCGTTGATATCGCTATTTCCTTGGTTTGTTACTAGGTAACTACTTCTCATACTCTTCATCTGTATCTTTTTCATGTTGACTGGTGTATTGGAAGTTCCCTAAACACCTTACATGTACCGCTACATCCATACAGATCTTAAATATCGATAGTATTTTGTAGGATAGTCTATTTCAGTAGTGTGGGGAACTAATTTCAATAAATATCTTGAATCTAAAGTAGCTTAATACAGCACAGTTGTAAAAGTTTTGTTGTGAAATACAGCATTTGTGTGGTGAAAAATACCTTTGCCTTGGTGAGGTCCAATTTTGGGAAGGTAGTAAGTGGTTTTTGTAGACGGGGTTTGAAATGAGCTTGCACGAGAGCGCCATGCCATTGACTTTTATTCCTCTTGAAAATAACGGTAACCATGCCAAGCTTCATTATGCAGCTATCTACATAGAAGTTCCTACGCGCTTCAAACCAGACAAAAAAAGAGTGTATGCTTTAATAGATGGGAACAAACGCTCAAAGCCAAACGATTACCTAAGGGAGCCGTATTCGTCCCCAAAAAGTTTCCCCAACGGATAATAACCGCATTTTATTTGAATAGGGAACACTTTATTTAAATCCACAATGTGGTACTAAGCGTAATTTTCGTTCCTGTTAATGTTTTACTCCTAAACGATGAAAAAAAGACTGCTGTGTAACTTCTTGATAGTGATGGGATTGGTATCCTGCGAAAAAAACGACATTTTTGAATTGGACGGGCCCATGGCTTCTCAAAATCTTGAGGCCACAAAGGCGGTGACGGTATATCCATTTGGCGGTAAGCCGATTACATACAATTACGGCTACGGGTTTCGGGCGAACGATGGCAATCTGGATTATGATTTTGCATGGGCCAACTACAAAAAACCCACGAGGTCTGCCAATATCAAAGCACGACAGACCCAAACCGCTAAAATCATCAAGACCAAAAAGAGTATTGATAGCCTTTATGCGGAAGATGCCGGTTTTGCGGTAAGCGTTGGTATCCCCTTGGCAAGTCTTCCCATTATCGGTGGAATTGATTTTGGAATAAGTTATCGGAGCAGACAGGCTACGGTAAGGCAATCAAAACTAAGTGAAAATACCGAAAGCATCGTAATTCGGATAACGAACCCGGTCAATTCGTTCGCCACACTTGAAGACCGCCTGGAATACTCGGACGAGGCAATCGAATTTCTAGATAAAAATGGTGTCAACAAATTTTGTGACCGTTACGGAACCTCATGGGTAAGTTCGGAATACGGTATCATGGAGAGCATTTTCACGTTCAGCTTCGACACCAAAGATCTGACCGAACAGGAACAAAACGAGTTTCAAGAGGCACTCCTAATCGCCATTGCACCTATAATCGGGGTCGGCTACAGCAAACAAAGAATAGAAAATAGCATTAGCCAGGTCAAAAATAGGATCAAACGACAACAGGTCACCACAAACTTGTCCGGATATCCGCTACGCTTCGTAGGCGGTGATCTCGACTTTGACGGTTACGATGATAGAAACGGACGAAATCTCTTCGATCCCTTTAAGTTAGAGGAAGAGAAAGATAGAATGATCGAATATTCCATAGCAAACCCCAATGCTATCGGCTATGTCAGCAAGAAATTACGGCCCTATTTTGATCCTGATCCGAACGTGAAAAAAAACAAGGGGTATAATAGGGCCTTTTACCTCAAGTTTCGGGAATCTCAAAATTGCGCCTATAATGCGGAGCAATGGGGAAAGCTAAAAGCACGAATCACCGTTGTGGCCAAGAAAACTTCGGACAACGGTATAAAGGCGCGGGCGACCGCCGCCCTTCGGACGATCCAACGCAACCTCGACGCGGCGGAAAAGTGTAGTTCCAATTCCAAACCTCCCAAACGCAATGCATACAACAATATTAAACTAGAAAAATTTTAGTTCGTACTGTAACCGTATACTCCTATAAACAATTGAGCATTTCGATATAAACACACTATAAATCCTAATAAGAATTAAAATGAAAAAAAGAAGACTATTAGCTTTCGCGGCCGTCATTGCTTTGTCGGCCTGTATGAAAGAAGATTATGATGAGAATCCCTCCGCGGTCGATGATCTTAATGCCGTTAACTTAAGGGAGAGCGGTTCCATCCAATATGTGGGATACGGTTTTGACCCCCTAACGTTCACCGAAAAAAGGAGTATCCTAAAAAACCCAAGCCAAAAAGGTACAACAGCTAATTTTGGACCAGGTGCCAGTAAGGCATCGCTGATCATTACCAAAATCGATTCGGAGTATTCCATAGACAAACTGTTATCGACTACAAGCGGGTTCAAATTAAGTTTACGGGATGGCTCCCAAGGCGTGGAACCGCCTACGGAAGGTCCTGCGGTTCCACCGGTAGAGACGCCACCTACAAACCCCGAAACCGAAGAGGGAGCGCCGGATGTCTTTAGGGGCACCCTTGAGGATATCACTGAAATTTTGACCGGTGACCCGGAAAAAAAGTTTCGCGACCTTTTTAATAGAAATATTTTTAGTCCGAATGCAGCCCCAGATTTACCTGTAGAGGTAGGAGGGGAGGGTGAAAATCCACCGCCGCCGGCAGGAGGCGATCCCGAAACGCCTGAGCTCGGCGATTTGATCCCGAGGGTGGAAGCGGATTTTGCCTCCGTAAGGGAAACCAGATTCGATTTTAGGGTAAAAGATGCCTTGGTAAAGACGCTAAAGAGATCGGGCAGAAAAGAGGTAATGGCGGCACGGCTCATTGTTCCCATAACAAAGTACTTTATAAAGGATAACGCCCAGGATAGTGAAGAATCGTTGACCTTTTTACGCGAATTCGGCCCGGAGGACTATCTGAAAAGGTACGGCCCTGCCTACGTTACCGAGGAAATCGCCGCATTTGAAATGATTTTTACGTTTACCTACCAATTTAAATCGGATGGTAAGGGATCCCGAAAGGAGAAAGAGTTCGATTTTGGGATCGGTCTGGCCCAATTTTTTGGTGCCGAGTTCCAAAACGCAACAATAGAAACGTCCAATAGGGAATTTGCCAGCGCCATAAGCGACATCAATTTTGAAACCAATTATATCGGACCCGGAATTCCGATCTATACTTCGGGGAAAGATTTTGTCGACAACTTTCTAGGGCAGGGCCCAAGAGGTGTGGTGGCCGTGATCGACCGTGTCCGTGAAGCCGTAAAAGCCAATCCATTGCTATTGATCCCTTTTTCCCAAAAATTCGCGGCCCACAGAGACCTTGCCAATACGACCAGTACCATGGACGGCCCCTTGGCAACACGCTCCAAAAGAGCAAAAAGACTTCGGGAATTCAATAACCGAATTTTCGAAAGAGCGTTCAAGAGCATGGACAGATGTCGGACGATAAAAAACCAGTGGCAGACGATGCAAGCACGATTGGAAACGGTTGTCGCCCTTGCCAAAGGTACCAGAGGGGGACCATCTCCAAAGGCCGTTAATGCCTTAAACAAGGCTAGACAAACCGTAGAGCGCCTTGATAGTCAACAAAACTGTCGCAATATCAAGTCACCACCCCGCAGCTTTGCCAATATCACCGAATAAGACCGCTATAGTATTATGTTAAATCATACAAGGCAAAGCAATGGCAACAGGTCATTGCTTTGTCTTATTTGGTTCATAGCTGTAGCACGACAGTACATTTAACACTAAAATACGGACTTATGAAAAAGATGCTAGTATTACTTTTCATCCTTGCTTGCGGGAACTCCTGTCAACAGGAAGAACTCATAGAAGATGGGGCAAGCTTACAAAACACCACAACTGGACCGTTATCGGCCGTATCCCTTAAGAGCAGAACCGCAAATAGTACCTCCATAAAATATAAGGGCAGGCCATTGTTCGCCGGTATAGGATATGACCCTACAACGGAAAACGTTTTTCCGGCCCCTGCGTTCAATGTAGGGGATATTGACGCGAGCACCACAAATTTCCAAGGTTTTGGGAGTGTCAATGCAAGCGTAACGATCATTAACCAAACGCGGGAATTCAGCGCCCTTGTAACCCGGCCCTTGATCGCAAGGAAAGGCTTCAAGGAAACCTCTTTGGGTTTAAGCCCCGAGGACGCGCGCACCGATATCTTCCTAAGTGAGGAAAATTTTACCCTAATGGGCAAAGGCAATATCAAAAATAGGGTCTATTATGTGGACGGTGTTATTTCCTTTACCAGAGACGCCTTGAAACTTTTGGAACAGGGGAATGCCAAAAAATTCCTGCAATTGTACGGCCCAATGTATATTGAGAGCCAAACGGTGGGAGGAAACCTTTACTTTTTCAATACCTACTCCAAAAAGAATTTCGAAAGCCCGAACAGGACCCCCTTGGAAAATCAGGTACGCAATCGCCTACGAAAATATCTTCGCCTCTCCAATGATGCAAAAGAGCTCAGTACCGAAGAACAAAACGCTATTGAAAATCAGCTTTTGACAAAAAATTTCTATACGGACCTCGGGGGGTATCGGCCCCAAAACAAGGTCATTGGGAACGAGGAACTGTTTTTCGAGGAATTCAACCGCGTAAATTCATTTATCAGGAACAGCCCAATAGAAAGGGCCGCCACCTTGGAAATGTCATTAAAACCCTATCATGAAATCGTAAAACGTATCGGAAGTATCGCCCCACGAACCAAACAACAGGTGATTGCCGAGCTACGCAATGCATATAATGCAAAAAACCAATGTTTTGATCACCTTACCACATGGCGTTCGTTGCGATCCTCGTTCACCTACATCAAAAAAAATACGAACAGGACAACGCTCAAAGATCAGGCGACCCGTTTTCTTTCGGATGAAATAGAACCGGCCATACGAAGGGCAAGGACCTGTAAAGACTCTAGGGAACCAAGCCCTACGGAAAAGGATAAATATGATCGCCTACTTGCAAATTTTAGAACGGAAACAACAAACTAGAACCTTAAAATAAAACACTATGAAAAAACTGATGTTTGTATCGGTGGTTCTCCTCGGTCTCTTGTCCTGCACAAAGGACCTGGTAGAAACACCGGAAACGGAAGAAGCACTGAAGGCGGTCAAATTTACCGAAGGCAACGTTACCTACTATGTTGGCCAAGGTTTTAATCCGTCAAAAAAGTATCCCGAGCAACCCACCGCTTTCGGACCATGGGTCACCAGGGGAACCACCAACTTCAGTGATTATACGATTGCCGGGGATATTGAATATACCGAAATCGCTACCCAGCAAAGTCTGGATAAGTTTATACGGCAGATCGCTACGCGGGAATCTAATTTTTTTGGCCTTTTTAAGGTTAAAAAGGTACTTTCCGATATCGAAAAAAAAATAAAGATCAACGAAAAGACGGTGCATATCGTATTCCGGGTAAAATATGCCCTGGAGAAACTGTGGATACCTAAAAGTGAAATCGATTACAGCCCAGGCGCAAAAAAATTATTGGACAAAGGCGATAACTTTAATTCCTTTTTTAGAAAACATGGAATCTCCTATGTAAAATCGGTAATCATGGGCGGTGACGCCTACTATATCTATTCGTATCGGAGCAATTCGATAAACAGTACCAACCGCTCAAGATACCAGCGCTCGTTGGCGCAAGAAACCGGGCGCCTTTTCAATTTAGATCTTGCAGGTAACTTTAGAAACAGCAACGAAAAAGTAAGCCTAGAGGAGGTAACCTATAATATCTCTACCGATTTGGGAATAGGGTTGTCCCCTGTTAAAACGGTTTCACAAGCAAACCGGGAAAGCGTCAAGATCAGTCGCTTTTTACAGAAAAGGAAGAATAGGATACCCATATATTCCGAATATGTTCCCTACGAGTATCCGGAAGGGAGAAATACGGCCGAATTGCGCAAGGAATTCAACCGGCAACGAACATGCTTTGCCAGAGTGGAGGAATGGGCACAACTAAAGAACCAACTGGACGAACACAGAAGTAACGATATATGGCAAAGTCTTTATGCCGATCGGTATGATGATGCCTTCGAATATTTGGAAACCATCCTTTCGAACGCCGAAGGTTGCGGTAGTACACCGCGCACCGTGCCCACCGTGCAAGATTTGATATCAAGATATAGTCTGACACCAAATTCATCATACACCGTAAAAATAGGCGGTTATGCAGATAATTCCTGGGCCGTTCGAGGTAATGGAAGTCCCGGCGCAACACAGGGAACATCGGAGGGGAATGCAGAAAGAATGCGAATGAAGATTCAGGACTACAGCAAGGGCCTTGTGACATTTGATTGGAGCCCGAAAGGTGACGGGCGCTATTTTGGAGCAATAGCGGGGAATTCGGAAAGGTTGATGTATGGTGGTCATGGCATTCAGGATCCAAGAGTATTTTTCTTTCTTGAACACCTTCAAGGTGATGAATATCAGCTACGAAGCCGTTCTTTGGGCACCTATGTACGGCCACCCGGCACCAATAATGCTTATTGGTACAATGATGCCCAAGCCTTTGAACAGGTGGTGAGAATCAAAATTCAATAACCCGTTATTCAGTTCTTCAACATTAAAACTATTCTAAAAGGTCCTGTGAAACGTTCGTTTCGCAGGACCTTCTTTAATTCCATATTTCCGTTAGGATCCGTAATCAATACCTTTTCGAAAAACCGGTTTCAACACAATCGGAAAATCACTCTTCAAAATTTGTTGCCCCAAAAGATGCGGCAAGTGGAGGTATTGTACTAATTAGCACAGGCAGCCTTACAGATCCTGATGATTATGGAATTTCAATGGTCGATCTTTAGCGAGCAACCCTATGGTTCTGGTTTCAATCCTACCATAAAATAGGCCTTGGATACCATATCGCTGCTGTACGCTAAGGTATTCCGTGTCGCCTACCGTTCGGCCTTGACCGAGGTAGAAAATCGACCCGCTATGTGTGCCATAAAAAGGGGGACGCGATGGTTCCCGTTCGGCCCGAGTAAACTCCGCATCGGACCCTTGGGGTATCGACCAACCGCAGCATGTATCATATTCCAAGAAGTTTTATACGTATCGCCATGGCCGATGACATAAGTGAAAAAACGGAGTCCGACATTTCTCCATTCCCCTTCGTTCCGGCCGTCGTTTTAAAATCCCTGCCGTTCAACTTGATGGTCGCCGATACTCCTTCATAAGGCATCTTTTATAATAAATATGGGATTAGGGACGGTTCCCTATCATTTTTAGGTATGGACATGGCCATGGTATGAACACGGTTTGCATAGATACCCCATTACCAATAAAAAATGGAAAAACAAAAAGGCCGGAAGATATCTTCCGGCCTCTTGATAAAATTTTTGAGCGCTAATTGCAATTTCTTAGGAAGGCGATAAACTAAGTCCTTAAACATGCCTTACCAGTTTCTACAGCTGATATTGGATCTGGTGGCATATCGGGTAAGTCCTGAATTGACTATTCTCCTAGCGCCCCCCACAGGTGTATTCACCACGAACCCCGTAGGACCTACCGTTAAAGTACCTGCTGTTGCGGATAACCCAAGTCCGTATCGCATATCTACCCTAGTGGAATAAAGGCCAACTATTTCAGCGGAGGCCTCATTGTCCCCGTATCGCATATAGGATTCAGAAGACGCATAAGCGGCCACTACGTTCGCCGTACGTTGATCGTGATCGACCGTTAACTGGGCGTATGCCCAACCAAGCCTTGTTGACCCACCGCCCCAAAAGTTGGGAACATCCCAATAAATGATCCTATGACAGTACGTTCGGCCGGTTGCCAAGCGATCAGCGGAAATTGCACCGTCTACGTACTTCCATTTCGCATTGCTCATATCGAGCAATTCCCCTGTAATCGGATGTCTGGCTACCTCGTCATTGCCGCATTCTTGACAATCTTCCTGGATCGAAACCGTATAGAGGCCCGCTAAAATACTTTCCCAAACCCGATCTTCTTTAAAGTTGCCAATGGCCAATGATTCAAAGTGGTTTCCATCATATGTCCAATTTACCTTTACCACAAGATCCCCAACTTTTATATTGCTAAGGCGGCTTTCCTCATGCAAAATCTGAGTTTTGTGTTTTTCTTGAACCATAGCATCAAAATCCTTCAACGCTTTCACCTCAACCGTGCCTTCGGACGCATAATCTCCAATAGCAACGGCATTCTTGCTGTCCGCTGCCATAAGCTTGATCTTCTCCCTCACTTCGGTGGAAGGAATCTTTCCCAAAATTTCGAAATCGGTCGGGGCGAGCTTTCCGTTCATGACCGCTAAAACCTTTTCCTTGTTTGCGGTAAATTTAGCGTTCACATCCGGTCTTAACGATTCATTTTCCGAAGTTTCCAGCCCGAGGGCTCCAAAAGAATCATCGATAACGGATTCACCATTCCCTATCGCGGTCTCTTTTGAACATGAGGATACTACAATTATAGTAATGACCATATAAAACAGTCGGTTTATAGTTTTCATATTAAAAATGTTTTAAATTAAATTATTGATTCATTAGAAGTTCAGGTCAATCGAATGGTTATACGTCCATTCACGATTTACCTGGTCGTTAACGTGCTAGCTATAAAGAAATTTCTTACGTTAAAACTATAAAGAAATGATTTCTCCAAATTGTTATAAAGGCACCTCACTTAAAATTTAGTGCCGTTAACTGATGTTACCGGCCAATGGTAAGGTTTGTTGTTTTTGGAAAAAACGCTCCTTTTTTTGAAACGGGGTTTTAAAATAGTTTTAGCGTAAGGATGGTCCGTACTTCCCATTACCGGGGTAACACCCTAAAGAAAGGGGCTAAATGTACTCCATCGCCGTTCGATAATGAAGATCGTTCTCGATTAGGAGTACGCGTGTATGAATCAAATTGTATTGTACTTGTAGGCTGTAGCGGGTAATCTGCTGCACCTATACATTTTAGAAGTAAGCGGTCTTCACCCAAGCAATGTGTAGTGAAGCCATAGGATGCAAATGCTCGGTGTTCGTTTTACCGGCAATAGCCCAAATCTCATATAAGCGCTAATCTTTTCTTGTATTGTTTGGGTGTCATCCCTGCATGCTTTTTAAAATTGACGTAGAATACGGACTCGGTACGAAATCCGCTGTCTTTTGCTATGGTAAGGATGGTATACTTTTCATATTTTTCACTTTCCAATAACCTCTTGGCCTCTTCTACCCTTTTTCCGTTGATGTAATTACTGAAGGATTTTTCTACGTAGTCGTTTAGAAGAACCGACAACACATAATACGGGACCTCCATTTTATCGGCGAGCTTCTGTTCGCTAAGTCTTGGGTCTAAAAAGATTTTCTTCTGATCTACAAGTTCTTCCAACTTTTTAAGATGTTTATCAGCGTCGAACAGATTCAACTTTTTTTTGCCTTTCTCGTGAGGAAAATTAGAAAGTATTTTTGGGAACTTTAAAAGAAAGAAGATGGTAATCAGAATAATGGAACATGTAAAACCAATGAAATTCAGCTCCACCAAACGCTGTACCAGTTTTACCCATTCATCTCTTTTAAAATTATCGAGGACTATAAAAACGTGGCCTAAATTGATAAACGCGATAAGGGTCAAAAAACCCAAGAACAAAACCAATACTTTCGGCCACCAACCGGCCGCTTTTTGTCTGCCCGATTCCTGTTGTCGGTAAACAAGGTGCCGACCTTTTATGGTCAGAAAGAGTTTCCATAAAAAAATGGCCAATAGAATACTCTCATGGTAATATGAACCTATGTATTTTCTCACGGTGAAATCGGGAATGACGAGCGTGCTGACGAAAAGTAGGATTCCAAAGAAAAAAGGAACATATAAAAATTTAATGTCGCCGCTCACCAGTTTTCGATCAATCATCGATTGTATGTATAAAAATAGTAGGGCCGGGAGCAAAAAGTCTAAAAAATCAGGAATCACCAATACCCTGGGATAGTCATTTCTCCAGTGCCTATAGCGAAGCAAATACTGCAATGCGATATTCAGAGAAGTACTTAAAAAAATAAGGGACAACAACCGATTATATCCAGAGTTCTTGATTATCGGTATGAGTATCCCGACCACCAAACTTTGAACAAATCCCCAGATGAAGAAAACAGTGGCCATGCTTCGGTATTATTTTATTTCGGACTACTTTAAGATAATGATATTTGGCAAATATCCCTGATTTTCAATATATATGGGCTTTGTTCGCCAACATAGCTTTTCAAGGGAAATTTCCATATCACATTTGTTCACCATTGAATTCCCTTGCCTATTCTCAAGAATATAAAACCCTGTTCAAGTTGCATATTAATTTTATCTACCAGTGTTCTGGTCGAAAAAAAATATGCCATATTTCCCAAAACTTCCGCTGCCGATTCCCGAACAAGGTTTTAGCCCTTTTTAACTTAATTTTTAATGTGCTAAAACTCTCCCCCGACCGACATTTGGTAGCACATATGCCACCCCGAAACAAAGTATCCGCCATTTTTGCCAGCAACGTATTTAAAAACACACTAACACATGCCTCTACCTACAAGATGTAATATTTTATTATGGGTTTACTATCGATTCATAAGTCCAAAGTTTTATCTCTCCATTTCCCGGCCATTGGTATTGGAACACTATGCCACCTAGGCGTATTAAAACCGTACTTCTTTTCTTGTCCACTAACTTAAAAAACGCTTTTCAAAATATAACAGGGGCTTACTTCCCACCAAGTGAAAAGAATTGTATTGGCGGTGGGGAAACAATTGTCAACTCTCCATGCAGGATATGGCGTGCCTTATAATTTCTATGGCTTTTTAAAATCCCAAGTTATTACCCTCATATCAACCGAGGTATTGATCAAAAATTAATGACTTTTAAAGGGCTATGAAATACCTCGAATTTAAAACTTTATCGCGATCCTTTGGGCACTTCCAATCGCAACCGAACCCCTATCCGGATCAAATACATTTCTGTTCCTATTAAAACCGTTCGCGATGCCTAACGGCGCCTACTTTCGAATTTCATTGCTACCTAATGTGAGGTTGCCCAACAACGGGTTTCGATGGGGAACCTTCCAAAAAACGCATTAAAATTTTAAAAAAATCACGTATGACTGCTATGGAAAAAAAGATCTTGATCGTAGAGGACGAAGCAATAATCGCCGCGGATTTAAGGAGAATAATAAACAAACATGGTTGGACCGCATTGCCACCGTGTAACAACCAAAAACAAGCCTTGATCAACATAAAAGAGCAAAGCCCCGACCTTGTTCTTATTGATATCAACCTAAAAGGAAAAGGAAACGGCATCGGTATCGGCAGCTTTTTGTTGGAGTCGGATAGCATACCCTTTATATATGTAACCAGTCTGACGGATACCTTAACCTTTGACGAGGTAAAGAAAACGCGTCCTATGGGATTTATTATAAAGCCCTTTTCCCCAAGGGATATTACCTCAGCTATCGAAATTGCCCTTTACAACCATAAACATAGAAAACTTGACCCGGTCCGCAACAAAATAGTACCCAATAGCCAAGTGCCTTTTAAACTAAGAAAAGTTACCAACTTCATAAATAAAAATCTCGATAAACGATTGAACGTAGAGACTTTGGCGGCAATGACGGAATGGAAGCGATACCATTTCATTAGAAACTTTAAAAAATATGTAGGGACTACGCCATATCAATACGTTTTGGAACTAAAAATTTCAAAGGCCAAATCGCTACTTCAGGAAACCGATCTTCCAATTTCGTCGATAGCTTACGATATCGGTTTCCAAAGTCATTCCAGTTTCTGTGTAACCTTCCAAAAACATGCGAATATGAGCGCAGAAAATTTTAGGAACCTCTCCAGAATTAAGACGCAAGAACTCTGTTGAGATGCCTCGATTACAATTCACGGAACATCCGCTTTACCCCAAACGTTTCAAACGTTTTTGGGAATCCTATATAAACCATACCCCTCCAGCTCTGACCGTTCCCTATGGGCCAGCTGTACTTCTACGACCATAGGCGCCACCTTATTGTATTCCCTTGAGCAGAACGGTATTACCCTAGTCCATGGGCACCCAGTTGATTTGCTGTCATCTCCCATCATTTAAAGGAACCATGGTTTCCTTTGGCAACTACCCAAAAAAATAGCGGGGGCAAGCCCCCGCTACAAAGTAATCCTAAAAAATTTACCCGAACTTAAATTTAAAAGCCCCTATCGGAACGCCCGCTTCATCGGACGATCAAAATCATCATCCTTCAAACCGGACGTAACACGAGTCTATTAATTTTTCATTTCACCTGGAACAATCTTTCATCCGAAGTAATCGTCTTGGACTGTATCTTTAAAACATAATACCCTTTGCTCAACGTTCCTACGGGCAAACTTAAGTTGCCAGATGATGCATTCTTTGGCGTATGGCTCAAGACCAATCTGCCCATCATATCATAGATCATGATCTGATCGATTCCTGAATCCGGTTTTCCGAAAGCGTCGAATACCGTAATGTTCAGAACATCGGAGGTAGGATTGGGATATACCAGCAATTCGTTGGCAACAGTGGTTCCACTATTGGCCTTTAGTTGTGACCCGGAGACGGGTATTCCACTCAGCCGTATATCATCTAGCCTAAATCTATCAATAGGGGCAAAGGTCGAGGTATTCCGAAATCGTACTCCGAAATCTGCTGACCTATCGACCCCTGTTTCCAAAGTGACCTGAATCCAATCGTTGCTACTCCCATTGGTCGGAAGGCTTAAGGGAACGGCCGTCCAACTGTTTCCTCCGTTCTCGGTTATTTCGACTATCAACGTAGCTCCGTCGGCATCAACGTTATTTTTTCGCAATCCAAACGATAACGTAATGGCATCAAAATTGCTGGCATCGATATTTTTGATTTCCAGCGTTTTGCCCGAACGCGCCAAGAAAAGGTTGTTCCCGTTCGAAGGACCGGGGTAATCGTTCTCCGAAGCATTGTTCGCGGAATCATTAATGGCCCCGCTTCCCGTAAAAGTGGCATTGGCCGCTTCACTGTAGCAACCATAGGTTTCCAGATTACCGCCGATAACAGTACATGGGGCGTTGGCCGCATCAAAAGTTTCAGCGAAAAAAATAGTTGATTCCGATGGATCTGTATTATTGTTATTGGCTCCCGCCACAAACGTATACTCTATTTCCGCTGCCGGAGACCAAAACGACTTTGATTCGGAACCGCAAATCGCTCTTATCTGAACAATATACGTACCACCGTTCGTCAAGTTGTCAAATGTTTCCGTAGGACCGTCCACCGCAGTTACCAACCAACCTTCTGTATTTATCAATTTAATCCTTACCTCAAATGAAGATGGTGAACCGGTAGCGTTCCAGGTCAAGGTCTCCGAAGTGTCGGAACCGCCGGAGGAAGCAATATTCGAAATACTAGAGCATTCGACGGCATCTCCACCAGAGGATAGTTGCACGTCGTCCAACCTATACTTTGAACCGACCTTTGCCGTAAATCTCAACTCCAAATCCGAAGTTGCGGAAACGCCGGAAATGGTAGTTTCCACCAGGGTCCAGTCAGCATTGGACGGTAGGCTAATGGGCACATTGCTCCAATTTCCACCAGAGGCACCGGCCCTGTACTCCACGATCAGCCCCTCACTATTGGATGTCAACGCATCTTGCTTTAGACCGAATCGCAACTTTAACTCTTGGGCACCCGCTACGCTTATTCCGCCGATCGTAATGCTTTTATCCTTTGGGTTATTGTTGGTGTTCGCATTCAATAGAACGGAAAACTGGTTCGATGCCCCCTCATAATCGGCATTGGCACCGCTAGTGCGTAAAGACCCGTTGCCCGAGAATGCTATCGGGGCGTTATTGGTATAACATGGATAGGTACTGATCCTACGCTGGGCATTTGATGAAGTACTACAGCCCGATTTTTCGAATTCTTCTCGGAATAGTATGGTTTCGGCACCGGTGTCTCCGCCAAGAATCGTAAAGTTTGCACCCAAAGCGAACTCGGTTTCGGTGTTACCGCAACGCTTCCTTACCCTCCATTCATAACTGTTGCCACGAGCTAGGAACGGGGTTTTGGCACTGGTTATGTCCGTAGAGATCGGCAGCAAGGAAAGCCACGGCCCATTCGAGTTTAGCCCTCTATACTGGGCTACGTATTCCGTTCCATTACTTAACGCATCGGTCCATGATACGGTAGCTACCCCCTTTTCGATTTTGACTACCGCCAAGTCCGATAACTTCTTACACCTCGGTGCGGAAACAGGTTCCACGAGAATGTTATCGATAATGTGGTTTGTTGTGGCGGAAGAACTATTTACGTCAATTTCGATTTCAAGTGTATTGTTTCCACTAGCGATGGCATTGCTTTCTAAAATTTGTGGCGTATCGTCGACCGGGGAATCTCCAATGAGTTGCCCGAACAAGACCCTTGCGCCGCCGTTCAAACGATAATACGCTTTTATAAAACCGTTGTTGACTTTTGTCTTGGTCCTTTCCCTTGCGCTGAGCGTAATGCGTAAACGCTCCGAAACGTTGGATATATCGATCGTACCGGACTTAAATGTTGCCGTTCCCCCTAAATTACGGGCAATCAAGGCTTTTTTCTCTCGATCCCTATTATCGGGGAGTTCGACTTTAAGAAAACTTTTGTCATTAATATTGAGGCCGTTTGCTTCTATTGTCCACGCGGTCCTACCCGTATCTTGCGCGGTATCCCTAAAAAGGTCGTCAAAAGTTTCCAACCATGGAACATCGGTGCCATTGGTTATTGCGGTTCCCCATTCCGACGGAGAACTCGCGTTCAAATCGTTATCGGTTGCGAACTGTATGATCGTGTTTACCGCGTTACCTTGTTTGCTATCTTCAATGGCTACTTCCAATCCGATCGGCAAGGCGCCTCCGGGAAGTACCCCTAAATTTTCCCAAGCCAGGGCAATCTCGGAAACGTATCCGTTAGCGTTGAAATTTACGGCAAAGTCATCGATCAGATTGGTAGTATTACCGTTTACGGCAATGATGTCGCCCGCCCTGGTTACCTTAAATACATAATCGTCGACCCCATAAGACCCCGACCTTTTATTATTATTGACATCCAAGGCTATGGTAACGGCATCTCCGTTGTAGGGCTCGCCTTCCGAAAAGTTCGATTGTGGGGTATCGTCATCAACGGCAACGGCAATAAAAAGTTTTTCCGAAGTGTACCCGATTTTAAAACGGCCCTCCAATGTGCCAGGGTTTCCTTTGGCTACTTCTGAAACGGTGTTGAACGGTATCGCGTTCCACCTATTTTCCAAATTACCGTCGATGTTTACATTTCCGTTTAAGAGATTGATGTTTATGGGAGTCCCCAGTTGTTGCACGGTAACGGTGACGGCTTTGCCACCGGCATTTAGCCGCAGATCTCTGCTCCTTGTCAAATTATCGGGATTGGCACTTTTACTTTTGAACTGCAGGGTTGTTTGTCCATTTCCATTAAAATTGCTACCCGAACTGCCATTGATTTCGAGCCAAGCGGGAATGTTCACTATGGACCAGGACCCCGTTGCCCTAATACTCACTTCCTTCGTAGCATTTTGGGAATTCTCCAATAGCACTGCGCTAGAACTGATCAGGGCATCCGTTTGTGGCACATTGGAATCGATCTGTCGTTTCCATATCCCGATACCAAAGGTGGGCAAGTAGTAATTTACATCCCCATTACTTTCGGAGATAATTTTGGCATCGGCATTTGCACTTCTTGCATAATAGAACTCTGTTCCTTGTGAATCCGTGGTCCAGTCCTTCCATCCACCGTTGGTCAGGGCAACATTTCCCTGGTTGTTAAGCGAGAACTTCGTAGTAAACAGTCCCAGTCCTTTTTTGTGTTTCCCGTTTTCGGTTCCTACATATATGTTGTTCTTATATCCGGCCAGTGAGTTGAAATTGATGGTCTCGCCCTGCTCCACCCAAACTTCCCCTCGTAGCGCTAACGTTTTTGATATGTCCAGTTTGGCCTTTGACAGATTTCCGGTACGGTTCCAATTGGATGCGCCGGGGTTCTTGAGTATGTAAACCTCTTGCGGCGCCCCATTAAAAGATGCGGCGATGGCCACTACCGTTGCGCCCTGGTTGTCCCAAACAAATAGATCTTTTATTCCGGATTCGAAATCTCCGCTAGTACCGAACCCGGTTTCAAACTCCTCCCATACCCACTTGTCAATTGCCGTTCTCCTACCTCTCCATAAGTTTTGGCCGCTTGCCCAGAGTACATCGGAATCGTTGGGATCGATAAAGATATCCTTAAAACTGGGCTCCAGACCCATTTTTGCGTTCGATATCTTCTTCCACTGCGATTCACCGTCATACACCCCTTCGATATCCTCTGTGGCATAGATACCTCCTACGCCCGCCACGGACCGAAAGCCGAGATATACGCGACTGACATTTTTATCGTCTATCGTCATAACCTGTACCTGTCTGTTGGGAAGGCTATTGGTCAACTGCGTTCCGTTGACCCCACCACCGATAAAACGCCAATCGGTACCGGAAATAGGTTCGATCGGTTCGCCCAGTTTTCGGGCGAACAAGAATAGTTTTGTATTCGATGGGATACCAAAATCGTTTCTCATTTCCGCCAACACTATGGGAGGTGAAGTCTTTGTTATGCCCACGGATTGTACGTTCTTCGCCTCGTTCGGACTGGTTTTCTTCGTCCAACTATCTCCAGCATCAAAACTTTCAAATATCCCTTGGTCGGCATTGCCCTGAATTACATAGTCTTGAAAAGTCGCTATATCATAGGTTACCGTATTGGTAAAGCTCCTATTCCGATAGGTTACAAAATCATTGGGGCCAACTACCTTTTCTGTATAGATGGGCAGCCAACTTTCTGCTACAAAAGGCCAATTGGCGTTATTATCGTTATTGCTCAGGAAAAAATTGTTTCCACCACCAGCGATAATCCTGCTGGTCGAAGGACCCCAAGTATTTGGGGTAAAGTCATAGGCCCTGCTCAAAAACTTCGCCGCCTCCCAACCTTCGTCAAATGCATCGGCTCCGGAAGAGGTTTTGAGTTTGGCCTGAAGAGTATTCTTCCAATCTTGCGATGTAACCCTTCCATTTGCACCAAACGTCAAATTCCCTTCAAACAATCCCACACGGTTTGGATTATCCTTTATGTTGGTACCAATGATCAGCCGCTGCCGATTTGCGGTAGATTTTGAATCTACGAGGGGGTTATACCATTGAACATCCAATTTGCCCAACGCATCGGTAAGGCCTTCCAACACTTCCCATTGCGGGTCGGCATTCGATAATTTGCTCGTTTCGGTGGTAAACAATTTCCATTGCGCACGACTTCCGGGAACATCACCTTTGGTTTGGTAAACGGCGTATATTCTTTCCCCATCGGGCGAAATGCCCATTCCACTTATTCCTCCACTAAACTTATATTTGCCCGTGTTCGGTTCTTCACCGCTAAAAAATGTCAGCGTTTTTACCCCGCCTTCTTTACCCCTGTAGGCACCATCGGGGTTGTCCACCCTGCTCCAATTGGATCCGTCATTTGTGGAGATATAAAGGCCTGATGCGGCACCGACGTAAATGGTTCCGTTAGCCGGGTGTATTGCCACATTGTAAACATGATCATAACCATCCATTGGCTCATATTGCCTTTTTAAAAACGGTCCCCCGTTTTTGGATATGTATACATAACGTTCCCCTATCAATGGCTGAATAGGATCGATAATAGTACTTTGTACTTTTTGAGCGTCTTTTGCGTGCCATCCCGGGCCTAAAACTTTTACGCTGTTATCGGCACTGAAGGCTATGGAGGCGATCGCATCACCCTTGGTTTCCTCTATTCTGGTCCAATTGGTTCCTCGGTTGTCGGAATAATGCGCTCCCCATAGTCCGCCTTGATACAGACGTCCGTTGTTACTATTGTCCCGTCTAATTTTAAAGGACATTCCATGACTTAAATCTTTTCCGATGAATATCCAGCTGTTGCCCAAATCGTCGGAGCGATAACTCCCTTCTTGGTCACTGGAAAGATAAATTCGGTTTCGTTCCACCGGATCAAAATAAAGGTCCTGTAATTGACCTCCTGCTCCCGGTGCGAGACTTATCCAAGTGTCGTCTTGAGAATGTCCGATTAGTGCCGTGAAAAGTGTGATGAGTGAAACCATCACAATTTTGCGGTAGTCGTAAAATATCTTCATAGTTATTAAAAAGTTAATTATTTTTTCACCTGATTATTAGCAAATATGCACTGTTGGACTTCTCCTGACCGTTGGATTTACAAATCAATAGAAATTTGACCGGCCCGGAATACCCCTCAAAACCCTAGATATTACTACTTCAAACCAAAATGAATACAGCAATGGCAGTCACGTAATTCCCGAACCTACGTGCATCCAAAACATGTAATCCGTTCGTTTCAACATCCCTTTAGAAAAGACAAATGCGGACTGGCGATGGTATTTGACCTCTTGTCAGGCACAATACCCCAAACTACAACTTAGCGGAAAAATTTTTTAGTAAAACGTGGTCCTACCTGTAGATTTTGCTTCATACCACTTTAGACCAATTCCCGATTTTACCGTATCCTACCAGAGGGTTTTAAGTTTTAAAATCTTTAGGGTATTGGACAAAACAAGCATGTTGATTTTTAGCATTTTTTTTGAAACAGGGTGGGTTTTTTTTAATATCCCTAGGCTGTTTTAACGCATCTTGGTGTTTTAAGTAATCATAACCCGTTTTTGACAAAAGAACGCTAATAGCGCTACCTAGGGAAAGAATCGGTTATACTAAAAGATAAGCCATTAACACATCACAGCATTTATCCGTAACGTTTATTGTCGACAACATCGATAATCAAAAATTAAAGGGGAAGGTGGTTTCCGCGGTTGCGCTTGCCTACAGTGCATTGGATTTCCTTCAAATGAACGATTACTTCCATTTAAGATGTAAAAAATCGACACTAAAGGGAACCGGACCGGAAACGCTATTGGAGATGCTTTGCGAAATTAACCGCCAGTTGCAAACAAAAACCGGTAATTCCTATGCACAGGTGGGGATTTCGAATTTCAACTCGGCATACGAAAGTGTTTCAAAGCACGATAGGTATGTATCGGTAAAAGCGAAACAAACCAGACGGTTTCAGAATCAAAAAAATTTTAGCCAAAAGAAAGGAACCCTTTTCATTACCAAATTTAGTGTGGGTTTTGCGGAAACAAAGGTCATATTCCGTCCTTTTTCGTGGAAAAGGCACTATAGTTTTGTACAAACGCCCGTTTCCGAACATCAAATATTCGAATCGGGAGCGTTCCCGGCAAATTTTAAGCCAATGCACCTGGTTGCAACCACATCAAGAGCGGTAAACGTACTGCGCAACCATGAATTCGGTGAAAAACTCCTGAGCGACATTAAGGTACCGTCGGACTACGTCTATGTTGACTTTGAACGAACGGAAGCTTACTTGGATATCGCAATTGAATCCTGTAAAATTATCAGATATTATGATTTTGATGATATCGCATGCTTTACCAAGGAAATTTGGCTTGCAGTCGCTAGGGTCGATTCCTAATGCGCTCGGAGGCCGTTGGGCTCGTCGCCGGTCCTGAACTGCTTCAGAAAATCATCGTTGAACGACTCCTCTTTTCTTGTGCTATGTATAAACTTATGATTATAGAAGTATGAGCGAGTTCATTATTCTTTACTATCCAATATATTTAAAAGTCGATCTTCAAAAAATGTGACCGCCTTTAATGACCCATCTCTGGAGAGATGGCTGCCATCACTAAAGTAAATTTGCTCATTAAACTGCTTATAACACTTTCCATCACTACAAAAAGCAGGAGACGGATTGATAAAATTAATGTCGGGTATGTTTTTAAAGTAACTTTCGAAAAAAGTATTAAATGCTATTTGATTTTGTTTAAATGTAGTGGATGTCGGTGTTAAATCGGAAAAATATTTAGGGCGAAGTAACTTTTCTATATAATTAAGCTCGTTACTTTTTGTTTTGGGAGATGCCCCAATGATTAACAGTTTTCTCTCCTTTCCAATAAGAGAGCGAAATTTTTCTATTTTCCGAGCTATTACAACAAACCCTGTAGTGTCTTGACGAAGTTTTAGATATTCATTTGTTTCAGAGTCCAACACTTCAGATCTGTTGATCTGTGAGGTCCATGAGTGACTTAAAACTACCATACTCTCAGGATATTTGTTAACGATTTTTAAATCCTGCTTGAATTTATTTTTACTAATAGCAGGCATCCCTTCTTTATCGCTTCGAACAAAATCTGGAAGCTTTAAGGAAGTAAACCAATTTGATATGTAAATCTTCTTTTTATTTTTCTTTACCATAATAGAATCCAGTCCATAGAGATAATGACCAGCATGACTGTCACCCATTAGTATAATGTCCGGTACGCCGCCATGGCCTGGCTTCTCTCCAATCCATCCAGGCTTATAACCGGCCCCGCCCCAGTTATTTAAATGAAAATCTTTTGGAACTCCTATATTTTCTACAAGTTCTCTATTTTTAGGACTTAATCGCCACAACCAGCCATCGTCGGAGTTTACTTTTAAATTGATTACAAAAACTATCAAAATACAGGCTACTAAAATAAACACCAGGTTTTTATCTGATTTAATGGATAAACCATAATCCCTGTATCTCAAAGGGGTTTCATAATAATGGTAAATCAGGGAAGATAACAGTAACATAAAAGTGAAGAGACCTATAGTCTCAATCGAAGTGAACTCACCGTTAAAAAGATAACGGTAAACTACGATCAAAAGCCAATGTACCAAATAAAGGGTATAGCTAATTTTACCAATATACCTAAGCGCTTTATTTTCAAACACGAACGCCAAATATTTTGAAGGTGGAAAAAAGAGTAATAAGGCTGCTCCCAAACATGGTATAAGATTGAGTGTACTTAAGTAGAGACTATCCTTACTAAGGATAATAGCAGAGGAGATAATGGTTGTTAGACCAACTAAATTCAAGAATAGTTTTAAGATTTCCGATTTGATTTTTGGCTTATTGATCAAGGCAACAATAGCTCCGACCAAAAATTCGAACATCCTAAAAGGAAGTAAATAAAATTGTAATGAGGCTACACTTGATGTTATCTCATCTTTAGGCTTAAACAAGTTTGAAAAAGAATCGGAGATACCGTACTCAGAGGTATAGAGTGTAAGGAAAAGACTTATTGAAAAAAGTATGCCCAAGCTAAAAAAAACAACATTTTTCCGTTTTTTAAAACATTTAATTAAAATAAATAATGTAATTGGATAAAGAATGTAAAACTGCTCTTCTATACCCAAAGACCATGTGTGTAACAAAGGTTTGAAATTTGAGGCGGTATCAAAATAATCGGACTCGCCCAAAAAATGAAAATTCGACAGTGCAACCGAACTCATTGTCATTGACTTTGTGGCATTTATAAAATCTGATGGCGAAAAAATAAGAAAGGTTAAAATAAATGCTAGAAAAATAGTCAAGAATAAGGTTGGCATCAACCGTCTTATCCTTCTTAAATAAAATCTTTTAAAACTGACAGTGCCAGTTTGAGAGAATTCATGATTGATGATTCTAGTTATCAAAAAACCACTGATTACAAAAAAAACATCGACCCCAAGGAAACCTCCCTTAAAAAAGCTAATATCTAAATGAAAAAAAACCACAAGAAGTACTGCTATCGCGCGTAATGAATCTATTTGATTCAAATAAGTAAGTTTCTTCATTTATAGATAAACTGATTTAAACTTTTTTAATCAAAAGAAAGGGTTGCGATATTTGTATTTTGAATCATAAATATCTGGATATCAATTTTTTACATATGACATGCTTAACAAAGATATGATAGAAATGGAAAATGTGCCATTTATTCCAAAAGCAATCAGGCGTTTTTCCCTACAACTGCCGTCAGGGGGGAGATTGTCAACCCGAAACTAGCTAAACCCGAAACAGGTGTGCACTGAAATCAATTGGCACTACAGACCATCTTCTCGGAGACTTACCTTAGCAGACAATCGGCCTAGCACTTTTATTGTAAGGGTAGTCTTTTCGGAGCATGGAAGGATTGGAGTTTCTGCATTCGCAATACTCGGCTTGTTAAGTATGGGTATCTGAATAAATACAAATCAATAAGTTCACGCTTAATCCTTTAGTTCGATACTGCACCCAAAGAAGTTCGATTCAAAAAGCGCTATACGTTTTAAAAAGAAAATGCACTACATACGGTAAGAACCATGTTTTCAACAAGTGAACCTAAAAAACCAGTAATATTATAACCCTTCGAAAATACAAACCCTTCTATGCCAATGACAAAGAAGGGTTTTCTGTGGTCCCACATGGGCTCGAACTCTTATTGTAAACTTATGATTTTCAAATACTTATACTCCTTAAAACAAAACAGCGCACCGAATCGGACACCTATATACTATACAATTACTGCGAATTTTAGCTATATCCAAAAAGATTCAAATGCAACTAATATTAACTCAGCCAAGCTGTTTTTGAAGACTTACCCATTTTCGTACAGTCCTAAATGAACCTCTATGGACTTGAAGTCCATAATTTCGGGCTAACGACTTAAAGTCGCCTCAAAGGTCATTTAACTATGATGAACTTCGAGTTTGTTCTATCGCCGGGCTTTCTGTGATTCTCCAAATAGGCGGTCACCATTTCGTCTGTTACATTACCTGTGCTCCGGGAACCAAATCTAATAGTCCAGAAATGAGGCCCCTAAAACCGCTTTTTCAGCTAGGAAAACTCCCGTTGCAGTTTCCGGGAACTAAGGTCCTTCAACTTTTTCGCTAGATCGCTTACGCTCAAAGGGGGACGATAATCTAGGTGAATGTGCAAGTGGTCCTTGGAGACTACTCCCTTCAGAATCGATACCTCCTCGACCTCGCATATCTGTATCAATAGGGTACGACAGCGTATCTGGATATCCCCACTCTTGAGAACGGAATACCTATACTTAGTACTCAAAAAAACCTAGACACTCAAACGTGAAACGCTATGTCCATTAATCCTTACTTCTGCAATAAACCAAAAGTAGGCTTTTTTAGAAGCTAAAGCGAAATGCACTAAAGTACATAGCTCAAACTAATTTTTGAGACCTGTTAAATATAATTGTTTTTCATTGAACATCTGGTTCGGGCTTTTTCTGTCTAATGACTTGTGCGGGCGATACTCGTTGTAATCTTTCCTAAAATCCTCCACCTGTTAATATATCAATCCGCCGCTTATAGTTTGTGGTTTTTTGCGGCATATACTATATCGGGATGCCTGAAATATTTTTTTACCCGTTGGTGGTCGGACTGTAACATTTCCATGCGCGCCCTGACATTAGGCCTACAAGGTATTGCAGTCCTTGGGCCACGGTCTGTCTGAGAGCCCTGGTTTTAGGTCACGGTTCAGGTATTCTTCCGGGTCGGTTTCCGGCGAATATGGCGAAAGGAAGAACAGTTCGATGCCTACGTTGTTCTCTTAGGCCGGTGCCTTGACCATTTATCCATGGAGTACTCTCAGGTGTCCAGTATCAGGAAATCCTCCTAGTTCTTCCCTCAATCAAATGTTCGAGGAACACCATTAGCTGCTGTTGGTCCATGTTGCCCCCATATATAATGGACTCGACCTTTCCCTAATCGGTCACCGTCGATACTATGTTGATCGAGAACCGCTTGGCTACGAACTGTCGCGTCGGAGTATCCCCCCAGTGCTTAGGAATGTCCGTGTTGGCAATCGTTTCTCGCCCCTGTTTTGTCGCCCCAGTATATCTCGGCGTTCTTCTCGTTTTTAACCATTCTTTGATGGACGGATACTCCTCCTTCAGCCATTTGCCAACCTGTTGCGGCCGCTGTTCATAGGCCTTCTTCTTGAGCTTTTGGGGGCGTGGAACTCCGTGAGCGCAGATAGTCCCCCACAGTGGTAAACGCAATCTTGATCCCCAGTTACCCTTCCACCAGTTCCTTTACCGTCTTAGGTGTCCATAACCGTAGGGTAGTTTTAACTGGTCGGGCATCGTATCGCATATCATGCGCTGCACTACCATTAAACTACCATCGACTAAAGACGACTAAAGCTAATCGACCGTGGTAAACTCTCCATCCCCTTTCTCATTGTTGTGCTGATTTTCGATGTACTCCATTATCATTTCATCGGTGATGTTGCCAGAGCTAGCAACAAAATATCCACGACCGCCAGAGATGGCGGCCCCAAAAAAGTCGAGAGAACTGTTTGTTTTCCTGCATCAACTTATATAAACTTTTACCTTTCAGGTACTGAACCAATTTCGATATTGCCAAATGAGGCGGTAACGATACGAACAGGTGTACATGATCCTTTGAAACATGACCCTTCAGTATCTCGACATCGTTACGCTTGCAGATTTGCCTCACAAGTTCACGCACTCGTTTGCCGACCTCACCTCCAAGTACATTTTTTCTATATTTGGTTATCCAAACTATATGGTACTTGCAGTCATAGGTCGTGTGTGATGTCTTTCGATAATGCTGCATCACACAAAAATATAAAACTAAAGTCTTCGCCTAAAGGCGAGGGGTTTTCTCACAGATTGATACATCAAGTTGTTAGACCCATAAAGTTTTACTCCTTTTTAATTCTCTCTAGTTCGGGCAGCTCCTCTTTATCATCCTCATCGTCATCATCGTCATCATTCCTAGCGTTATTGTTAATAGTATATACCAACGATATACCAAAGCCAGAAAGATCCCTGAATTGATCTACCCCCACCGTTAAACCATCTAACTTGGCCTCTGCCCTGGTACGAAACGTGTTAAAAACATCTTGGGCAAAAAGACTGATGCTTAGGTTATCGTTGCACATTTTTTTTCCGGCAGAAATATTAAGAATATCTTGGGGCCTTGCAAAAAATATACCATCTCTTTGATCCGTTACGTAAAAATAAGTAACTCCTAAATTAATTTTTTTGGGTAGGTAAAACCTGCTCTGGAGGGCAAATTCCCAATAGGTTTTGTCTCTTAGGTCAAATTCTGAAGCAGTAAACAACCTGGTATTGAAAACATGGGACATCCCTACATACCCGTATATACTCATCCATTCATTTTCATATGGCAAATTAAGTCCGACAGAGATTTCTTCCTCACTTTTAAAATTTTCCTGTGTAGATACCGTCACAAAGTCCTCGTTGGTGAGAAAATCATAGATTGGATTTTTAATCCGATTATAGGAAACTTCCAGACTTACCGCTTCAAGATATTCGATAGCAGTTTCAAACTCATCGATCATTTCGGGCCTTAAACTCGGGTTTCCCCTTAAACTACTAAAGGAATCTATAAAGTTTATGAAGGGGTTAAGATCTTGAACATCTGGTCTTGCAATGCGTTTGTTGTAATAAACCCCCAAGCTCCAATCTTCACTGATTTCATAATTCATAGCTACTGAAGGAAATAGGTTCACATAGGTACTATCGATGATTGTTTGTCCGTCAATTCTCGAAATTCCATTAACAGTGGTAGATTCTAAACGCAACCCAACACTGGCAGTCAAATTCTCATACTCCTTTTCTATTTCGAAAAACCCTGCATATATGTTCTCATCATAACGAAAGGACTCCTGTTCCAAAACGATTTGATTAGAACTATCAAACAACCGCAACTCACTAGCGTTCGAAATTTTAGAATACTTAGCACCAACAACTCCTTTTAAACTCTCTGTAAAAGGATGGACATAGTCAACCGAAGTCGCCAACACATCTATTTCATTTTTATTATCGTTCTCCTTGCCCAAATCTTCTGATACATTCGAGATGTCCTCATCGATAATACCAAGGGAAGAAGAACTAAATTGTGTATAGTTAGAAAAAAAAGTAATCTTACGCCCTAGTGTATCCAAGCGGGTTGAATAATTAACATTGAAGGAGCTTGTTTCGTTCTTACGGTCTGTATTGGTTGATGTGGTTACGTTCACATCTTGATTCATAAGACCGGTGATTACATTCCTATTATCAGTGGTAAGCCCCCCTTCCTCACCGGAATAGGTTAGACCAATATCTAAATCTTGTGTTTTCCCCAATGCAATATTACTACCGACCCGCAAATTGTGAACATTTTGAAGGTCAGAAACACTACCAACTCGATTTTCCATGGTAGTTGTTGATTGGTCCTCATTTTCGAATATCCTAAAATATTCATCAACGCTCTTTAATTTTTTAGGGTAGTAACTATAGGAACTATACAAGCTTACAGCATCTTTCTTATAATTCAAATCAATTCCGCCCAGCCATCGGGAAAACGTATTTTCTCCGTACCTAAATCTAATTTTGGAACTAATACCTTCTATTTTGTTCTTCGTTGTGGTAATCAATACGACCGCTTTTCCTTCCGCATCATATTTGGCGGAAGGGTTTCGAACTACCTCTATTTTGGCAACATTATTGGAGTTGATCATCGTCAACTCGTCAGCGTTTTCGATTCTTCTTCCATCCAGATAGATCTGCGCTTCCCCTTTTCCAAATACTTCGATTGAATTTTCGGCTGTCACCGATAAGGACGGGGTTTGTCTTAACACATCTGATACATCCCCAATTTCGCTAAGTACAGTATTTTCAACATTTACCGTCAGGACCCCTCCTTTTTTTTGAATTTTGGGAATTCTTGCAACCACCGAGACTCCCTCTAATTGCTGCGTCTCCTGCTCTAATGCCAGGGTCGATAAATCTTTATTGCTATCAACCGCTACCGGTAGCTCTATAGACCCGTAACCCATATAATTGACTTGCACTATAAAACTACCTGCAGCTGAACTAAGCACAAAATATCCATTGTCATCGGTAATGACCCCCGTTTTTATCTCACCTAACGTTGTTTTCAAGATCACATCTACATACGGCAGCGGCAGCTGTGTGCCTTTGTCTATAATCGTACCTGTAATCTCGAATTTTTGTCCCAAAAGTATTTGGGAAAGAAATAAAAGTATATAAAGATAATTCTTGGATTTTGTAGGTATGAATATCATGAGAGTATTGCTTTTACGAATTCCATTTTAGGAAAAAGTGGATAAGCAGTTCAAAAGAATCATGCATGCGATTTTAGCAATTAGGTTACCAGTGCGTTTATCACCTCTTTTGAATAGCAGAAAAGAATCATTTTCACTACCCATCAACTAACATAATTGAGGTACGACTTGTAAAATGGGAAAATATATTTTGAAGGAATTTTTAGGGAAAGGCCCAAGTAAATAAGTGAATTATAGTATACATTTTTCATAGGCGCTCCCTGCCACAACGTTCTTACACCTCGTTTGGCACTTTCTTTCGTATGCCAATCGATATTAAAGGAAATGGAGCGGCTTAAACCATGTACTTGATGAAGCATACCTGAAGGCATATACAGAATATCTCCAGGACCGATCACCACCTCCATAATGTTCACATTCTTCGCATTTGGAAATTTTTCATAATCCGGCTTATCAGGATTAAATTTAGCCCATCGCCATCCTTCGATGTAACAATTGTCTTTTCCTTTAACATCGATCAAAATGAATTTCTTTTTACCAACAACCTGAAAAAATAGGTTGTTCGTTAATAGGGTATCAAAATGCAGAGGCGTTAAACTTCCTGTAGTTCCCATAAAGAACTGTATGTAATTCTGCCATTTAGACCAATACCATTCGGGTAATAAATGTTCATACGGAAAGGGGGAAATATCTTTGACATATTCCGGAAACATATAAAAAAAAGGCAAATCATGTAAGTACCCTACTTTTTTAGGATTCAGTCCCTTTTTTAAATCTTCTTCATACGCTTCAAGAAGTTCCACAAAATTACTTAGGAATATATTTCTCTTCTCGCCTTTCTCAATATTGCCCGTCTTTATGGATACTTTTTTTCCAGTTTCCATACTTTTAAAATATTCAGAATCCCACTCTAATGCCTTCCAATTTTTAGCCATGCCCCGAATAACGACTGGCTTACCTTTATTTACGAACTCTTCATAAAATTCTTTTCGAGTGATTCGATCTACAAATGGAACAGATGATTTAACAGGTTTTGGTGTTTTTTGAGAGGGTACATCCGTAACTAAGTCAACTTGATTCATCATTATTAATTTTTGATTTTAGAAACATGGGCTATACTTTAAAAACAAAAGGTCGTGCAGCGTTTATCGTTCTACTTTTCGAAACCCTTTTAAATTTGACATTACGAGTGTATTAGGGTGCTATGATAATTGTAGTTCCGCTGCCTCTTTGGAGCAGGACCTGATCGCACGTTTCAGTATGACGATCGCGTTGTCCACGATCCGATGGGTCGTGATAAGGGGCGGAACAAGCCGCATCACATTGCCGTGGTGCCCTCCCGATTCGAACAAGAGCCCTCTCTGGAAACAGGCCGCACGCAGTTCTTTCAAGTATTCCGGGTTCGGTTCCTTGGTGGCCTTGTCCTTGACGAACTCCACACCGATCATCATACCACGCCCGCGCACATC